>JBDHBK010000091.1:0-6765 GCA_039592635.1 Gemmatimonadota bacterium | reverse complement strand
TTTCGTCCCGAACCTGTCCATCGGCATCCCGGTGCTGGAATCGCTCAGAGCGGTTTCCGATTCGTTCATGGACGTTCACCTCATGATCGACAACCCGGAGTCCTTCCTGGAGGCTTTCGCCCGCGCGGGGGCCGACCTGATTACCGTTCACCAGGAAGTGGCGACGCACCTGCACCGCGACATCCACGAGATCCGTAGACTTGGATGCAAGGTGGGCGTCGCCCTGAATCCGTCGACCCCGCCGGAAACCCTGCGAGAGATGCTGCCCGCCATCGACCTCGTGCTGTGCATGACGGTGAACCCGGGATTCGGGGGGCAGGCGTTCATTCCCGAAGTCCTCGACAAGGTGAAGCGCGTGCGTCGAATGCAGGCCGAGATGGGAATCGAATCACTTCACGTCCAGGTTGACGGCGGAATCGGGAGGTCCAACGCCCGACAGGCAGCCGCTGCGGGGGCGGACATACTGGTAGCCGGCTCATCGGTGTTTCGTGGCGAGGGAACGATCGCCGAGAACTACGACGCCATTCGTCGCTCACTCGCCGTGGAAGTGTGAGCCGCGGGGTACCATGTCGGATCGCGGCCTTGTGACAGTGAGAGTGCCTGAACCCCTTCGTGATTTCACGGGTGGGCGTGGGCAGCTCCACCTCGACGCCGGTACGGTGGACGCAGTGCTCGAGCAGATACGGCGGACCGAGCCCCTGCTGGCCGGGCGCCTGTTCGAGGATGACGGAAGTGTACGGGGCTTCATCAACGTGTTCGTCGATGGGACGGAGATCCGCCACCTCGAGGCCGGACGACGCGAGGTCGGACCGGGCAGTGTCGTCGCGATCGTGCCTTCCGTAGCCGGCGGGTAAGCGCGGGAAACCCCGTCTCCGGTGGTCGACCCGGATGCGCTCAGGTGAAATGAACGAGAACGAAAGGGAGCCGGTGGCTCTGACCCCGGAAGAAACGCTCCGCTACCATCGCCAGATCATCCTGCCCCAGGTGGGACCCCGGGGACAGGAACGGCTGAAGAACGCCTCGGTGCTTCTGGTGGGCGTCGGAGGATTGGGATCTCCGGCCGCCCTGTACCTGGCGGCCGCGGGAATCGGTCGACTGGGCGTCGTGGACGGGGATGTCGTGGAACTGAGCAACCTGCAGAGGCAGGTGCTGCACGATACACCGTCCGTCGGGCGCTCGAAGACGGAATCCGCCCACCGTCGCATCGCGCGCATCAACCCCGATGTCGAAGTACAGGAGTATCCCGTCCGTCTCACCTCGGACAATGCCCTGAACACCCTGGAAGGTTGGGACGTCGTGGTGGACGGGAGCGACAATTTCCCCACTCGCTACCTGGTGAACGACGCCTGTGTGCTCCTGGGGATACCGTTCGTGTACGGTGCCATCTTCAGGTTCGAGGGCCAGGCGTCGGTGTTCGCAGCCCCGGGTGGTCCCTGTTATCGCTGCCTGTTCCGGGATCCTCCACCACCGGACGCGGTGCCCAGCTGCGCCGAGGCGGGCGTGCTGGGAGTGCTGCCGGGCCTTCTCGGGACAATCCAGGCGACCGAGGCGATCAAGCTGGTCCTTGGAATCGGCGACCCCCTGGTCGGGCGCTTGCTGCTCGTGGACACCCTCACCATGGAGTTCAGGGAGGTCGAGCTTCGGAGAGACCCCGACTGCGTGGTCTGCGGGGAGGCTCCGTCGATCACCTCCCTGATCGATTACGAGGAATTCTGCGGCGGAGCCACGACGCCGCTCGCCGCTCCCCCGGAGCGTCCTCAGGTGGCCGAGATCGACGTCGAGGAGTTGCGCGCGCGCCTCGGGTCAGGACGAGCGCCCATGATCCTGGACGTGCGAGAGAACCACGAGTGGCGCATCAGCAACCTGGGGCCGTATGGAGCCCGTTTGCTTCCGCTTGGCCGGCTGCAGGAGATCCTCGACGACCTGGACCCGGACGTCGACCTGGTGATCTACTGCAGGACCGGGCACCGAAGCGCCATCGCGGTGAAGCAACTGGCATCCGTCGGATTCGATCGAGCTCTCAACCTGCGCGGCGGGATCAACGAGTGGGCGCGCAGGATCGACCCATCGCTGCCCACGTACTGAGCGGGTCAAGCGTCCAGGCGGACACCTCGCGCCCACAGGAGTGCGGGAAGCGAGCGCAGGTCGGCCAGGACATCGGCTTCCAGCGCCTCATCGAGTGACAGCAGGGCCAACGACTCTCCGGTCTCCTGGTCACGAGCCTGGTGGAACTCCGCAATGTGCACGCCGGCAACCCCCAGGCGCGTTCCCACTTCGCCCAGTACGCCAGGTACGTCCCGGCTCTTGAAGATCAGGAGATGGCCACGCGGCTCGACTTCCACCTGGTAACCGTCGATCCGGAGCAGGCGCAGACTCCCATCTTCCTCCAGTCCCCCTCTAACCACGTGGATCTCATCGCCGGAACGGGCTGATACCTCGAGCATTCCCCGGTAGCCGGTCACCTCGCCCATGCGCGAGCGCGACACCGACATCCCTCGCTCCCGCGCCAGGGGCAAAGCGTTGATCAGATTTGTAGTGGAGTCGAGACGTACCTTCCAGAGCCCGATCAGAACGGAGGAGGAAATCAGCCTCAATCCTCGCTGCACCTCTCCACCATACTGCACGGACACTTCCCCCACGGCGCCCTGGGTCACTTCCCCCAGCACGGAGCCCAACCTCTCGGCCAGCTCCAGCACGGGCCGCAGGCGATCTCGATCGCCCTTGTCGTACGGGGGCATGTTCACTGCCGAGCTGTAGTCTCCCTCGAGGAGGGCGGCCTTCACCGAGGCGGCGATCTCGATCGCCACTTCGCGCTGCGCATCGTGCGTCGCGGCGCCCAGGTGGGGCGTGAGCACCAGGTTCGGAGCGTCTCGCAGCGGGTGATCAGCCGGCAACGGTTCGTCCTCGTAGACATCCAGCGCCGCCGCCGCCAGTCGTCCCTCCCGGAGCGCTGACGCCAGGGCCACCTCGTCGACGATGCCGCCGCGCGCCGCGTTCACGAGCACCGCGTGCGGCTGGAGACGAGCGATGCGTTCCGAATCGAGCAGTCCCTGCGTCTCCGATGTCAGCGGCACGTGCAGGGTCAGGAAGTCCACCACCGGCAACATGTCATCGAGTTCCATCAGTTCGACGTACATGTCGCGGGCTCGCTCCTCGGTCATGTACGGATCCGCTACCACCACCTGCATGCCGAAGGCTCGGGCTCGCTGGATTACCGTGGCCCCGATTCGGCCGGCGCCGATGACACCAAGGGTCTTGCCCGACAACTGGGCTCCGCGAAACGACTTCCGGTCCCAGCGACCCGCCCGCAGGGACCGGTCCGCCGGCGGGATGTGTCGCGCGGCCGACAGTAGCAGCGCAAACGCCAGTTCGGCCGTAGAAACCGTGTTTCCGGCCGGGGCGTTCAGCACCGCCACACCCCGCCGGGTCGCCGCATCAAGGTCGATGTTGTCCAGGCCTACACCCGCGCGGCCCACGACCTTGAGACTCTCCGCCGCATCGAACAGCTCCGCGTCCGCCTGCGTCCCGCTGCGCACGATCAGCCCGGCGGCGCCCGCCAGACCCTGCTCCAGCTCCGCCCGGCTGCGGGCCGAGAAGTCCTCCACCTGGAGCTGGTCGTCGGCCTCGAGAATCGCCACGCCCTCCGTGGCAAGTGAATCCGCCAGTATCACTCTGGGTCGATCGTTCATTCCAGTCCGCCAATCCTGTCGTCGATCACATCGTCGAGAACCGCGAGGATCGCCTCCAGTTCGGCCATCGTGTGGTCGCCCATGTGACCGATCCGGATGGTCGATGGCTTCAGCTTCCCGTACCCCGGAGCCAGGGTGAACCCCCTCGCCCCGGCCGCAGCCACGATATCGGGACCGGAAAGGCCTTCGGGAAGAGTTACGGCCGTGACCGTGGGCGACCGGTAGCCTTCCGGTGCCAGCACCGAGAAATCGCGACCGGTGCGATCGCCCAGGTCCTCCACCCACGCCCAGGTCCTCTCGGCCATTGCCTGGTGCCGGGCCCAACGCTCTTCGAGACCCTCATGGGTGATCCGCCCCAGTTGCGCGTCGAGCGCGAAGAACAGGTTCACCGCGGGAGTATTCGTGGTCTGGAACTCCGGCGCCCTCCGCTCGAACTCGAGCAGATCGAAGTAGTAGCTCCGGGCGGGGATCTCCTCCGCCCGCTCCAGTGCCCGCTGCGAGGCCGCAGCCAGCGCCAGGCCGGGTGGGAGAGCCAGCGCCTTCTGCGACCCCGTGAGGAGGAAATCCAGTTCCCATGCGTCGAATTCAACGCGGACCCCACCGACCGAGGTCACCCCGTCCACCGCGATCAGGATGTCTTCGTGCTCCCGAACGACGGCCGCCAGCTCCGCGACCGGGTTCAGAACTCCCGTGGAGGTCTCGGAGTGAACCACGGTGACGAGATCGTACGCCCCGGGGGATGAATCGAGGGCATCACGGAGGATCGCCGGCGTGTGAGGCGTTCCCCACGGCACGGGGAGAGTGTCCGCCGGGCGACCACAACGCTCCGCGATCTTGTGGAACCTCGCCCCGAAGGCTCCGCCGACCAGGCACAGAATCCGGCTGCGGCTGAGGTTCGTGATCGCGGTCTCCATGAACCCCGTGGCAGACGACGTGGAGACGTAGACCGGGCGCTCGGTGCGGAACAGACCCCGAAGCGCCGGATCCATGCCCGAGAGGAGACGTTCCATGTCTTTCCCCCGGTGTCCGATCACGGGTCTTACCATTGCCTCGAGCACTTCGGGGCGGACTTCAGTCGGGCCGGGAAGGAAGAATCGGCCGAATTCCATGGGCTTCGTCACGATCACTCTGATTGGATCTGGCAACGGCATCCGGCGTGGTCCGAACGCTGTGGATCGGGCCAAGATCCTGCGCTCGAGGCCTCCGGGCAAGCGGTCCCGGAAAGTGGCCCCTCGGGAGGTTGACGCGGCCGCCGGCCGACCCGAAGTTGACGCTCCGGTCAGCGCGATGCTGCCCGGTCAGGGAGGACCCGGTCCATTCACCAGCGAGCCTGCTCGATGCGATACCTCGTCATGACCCATGTTTCGCCGGATGATGTCATCCGTCAGGCAAAGGAGTATTTCGCCGCCAACACCCTCATGGACGTCGCCGACGAATCGGACGACATGATTCGGTTCGCGGGCGACATCGGTATCGCGGCGATCCGGGTGGATCGCGAACACGGGCACACTAACGTGCACGCCGAAACGGACCGGGTGGTAGGACTCGACGTTACCGACATCACCAAGCGGTTCCTGTACACCCTGGAGCACGTATGAGCGAAGAGGCCGCCGGAACGATCACCGTTCGGCTCGTCATGCCGGATCGCTGGCTGGAGCACGTCGCGGAGCTCCCGACGCAGACGACCGTTGAGGATGCGAAGCAGATGGGCCTGCGGGCCATGCTCCTGAGGGATACGGACGACCCCGCGGACTACTACGTCGAATACGCCGAGAGAAAGATCGCCGACGAGGCAGCCAGCCTCGGGACCATCGGTTTCCGGTCCCGGGACATACTCAGCATCAGGGCATACGACCTGGGACACTATCGGGCGTTCGAGGGCTGATCTGGAGCGCCCGGCGACTTAGCCCCTCCGCGCACCGACCTGACGCGGGGACCTGCCTCAATACCGGCTGAAGTACGACCGCGTCTCCCGGAATACCAAACCCGAGAGCAGGAGCAGGCCGATCAGGTTTGGCAGCGCCATCAGGCCATTCATCACATCCGATATCAACCACACGACGTCCAGTTCCACCACCGCGGCCACCGCGGTTACCACGACGAACATAAGCCGGTACGGAACGATGGCCCGGGACCCCACCAGGTACTGCAGGTTGCGTTCGCCGTAGTAGGACCAGCCGAGGATCGTGCTGAAGGCGAAGAAGCTCAGACACAGGGCCACGAGGTTCTGTCCCCACGCGCCCGGCAGCCCCGTCGAGAACGCCTGCTGGGTCATCGAAGCCCCATCGAGTCCCATCTCCCAGGCGCCCGTGGACAGGATCGCGATGCCCGTGAACGTGCAGACCACGAGTGTGTCGATGAATGTCTGCGTCATCGAGATCAGGGCCTGTCGGACCGGTTCACGAGTCTGCGCCGCAGCAGCCGCGATCGCACCGGTCCCGAGACCGGACTCGTTCGAAAACACGCCGCGGGACACACCACTGCGAATGGCCTGGCTGATGGTGTAGCCGACTGCTCCTCCAGCCGCCGCCTGCCCACTGAACGCGTGCTCGAACACGAGCCGGAACGCGTCGGGGACCCGATCCAGGTTGAGCAGGAGAACCAGTCCGGCCGCACCGATGTAGAGGAGTATCATCACGGGTACGAAAACACCGGTGAACCGCCCGATCGACTTGACACCGCCCAGGATCACCACGGCCACGAGAAACGCGGTCGCCAGGCCGATCGTAAGCCTCGAAAACCCGGTGACATTGCTTACGGCCTCCGCGACGGAGTTGGACTGGACCCCGTTCCCAATTCCAAATGCCGCCAGCGTCGCAAACAGGGCGAAGCTGATCGCCAGCACCCGTGCCAGGCTTCCCCACCGAATCCCGTTCTCCAGGTAGTACATGGGTCCGCCGGACTTCTCGCCCCGGATGTCCGTCTCCCGGAAGCGAACACCCAGCACGGCCTCCGAGTACTTGGTGGCCATGCCGACCAGGCCGGTGACCCACATCCAGAAGAGCGCCCCGGGCCCACCGGCGGAGATCGCGGTTGCGACACCCACGATGTTTCCGGTTCCGACGGTCGCGGCGAG
>JBDHBK010000090.1:0-6817 GCA_039592635.1 Gemmatimonadota bacterium | reverse complement strand
ACTCAGATCGGCCAGGTGGCTCGCCAACTCCTCGACAGGAAGTTTGTAGGGAAGGCCGTCCTGCATGTAGCAGCCGAGCCCAGATGAAACTCCAGGGCGGGTTCAGCTCTGAACTGACACTGTTCCTGTCACTGCCTACTCCTAACCTCCCGCCGCATCGATCTGTCCGTCTGCTTCGGGGTCAGGAGTGCTGGCGCAACCGAGATGCGGTGGAGTGGCTGGAGCGACCTTGGGATTATGAGGCGTAGACTATAGATAGCGATATTCACAAGAATGGCTTTCTTCTGCGGATAAGTTCACACTGGGTGTGAAGGTCAGCGGCGGCTTTCACACCCCTTGTGACTCCAACCTTGCACACATTCTTGCACACCGGGGCTGAGTCTCCTCAGTCTCGGTTCACATGCGGGTCGATGCCTGCAAGGAGTCTTCCTACGTGCCACCCAGCCGCTCGTACGCCGCCCGGGCCTCCTCCACCATCGGCCGGTGAGCCTCTACTGGCATGTCGTAGCGGCGAAGGAACTGCTCGTAGTAGTCGCGGGCGAGAGGAGCCGGGCCACCGGCGTCCTCCATCTCTGCCAACTCCAGGTAAGTGAGCCCGGTCGCGACGGACACGAAGTGGTGATCGATCGCTTTGTCGTAGGGTTGTCTCCAGGGCAGCTGCAGCTCCATGAGAACCGACCGCGCGCCCGTCCGGTCCCCTTCCGCTCTCAGCCACCGCGCTGCCGAGAGCCGATTGAACGCGTGAAGGTGCCCGTAACCCGGTACTCGAGGGGGATACTGGATCTCCTGGATCAGGGCATACAACGAATCAGCTGCTCCGCTTCGATCGCCCGCCAACTCCATTTCGGCCGCGCGCTGAGACCTCGCCACGTAGGAGGCTATCTGGCCAAGCCGTGCATCGGTCGCAACGGCCGACTCGACTCGGCCCAGCGCGTCGCGCAGCAGGGCCACGTCCCTTCGACCCGAGGCGATCACACCATCCACGGAGGCGAGCCAGATCCCGCAATCAGGACATTCGTCACCCCACGCATCAATGCTTGCCACCATGCTCGGCCTGAACTCATCCGCACTTCCCGACGGAAGTCCGCCCAACCACTCGCCCATCGCACTGAGCCAGTAGCCGTCCGTGCCGCAGAACTGACATTCCAGGTCTGAGAACCGGCGCAGCTCCACCCGCGCCGAGTCCCAGGCTCCGCGATGGGCCCATGCCAGGGCCATCTGGAAATGCAGGTTGGCCCTCTGTTCCAAATCCACGTCCAGTGAGGACATGCGCCGAAGGAGATCCACGGCCAGGTCCGGAGCACCGGCTCTACGGATGACCTGCCAGCCCGGGTTGGGGTCTTCGTGTGTATGGCTGATGTCCCAGCTACCAGCCACGCTGTCCGCCAGAGCCGGGTCTGTGCGGCCGGCAAGATGGCCCGTCAGGAGGCGAAGGAAGCGAGACCGAGCGGAATCGTTGTCTGCTCCCTCACCGGCCAGCCACCAGTCCAACCACAGCTGCGTCGCCGCCTCGTCCCTCCCGAGAGCTGTATAGAGCATGTGATCTGCATCGTACAACTCGGCCCCGAACCCGGCCTCGACGGCGGCTTCCATCATGTCGGCTGTGTACTCGGCCGAGTACCCGTAGGCGCGACCCCCGTGGGCAAGATGGTCTGCCAGCGCGTACTCAATGGGCCCGAAGCTTCCTCTCGGGATCGTCGCGGACGGGCGGAGCATCTCCTGAAGGCGCCTCAGAGAGGCTTCGGATTGGTATGGGAGATCCCAGGCCTCGATCCACAGCTGATAGGCCGGCGGAAGATCTTCCACGTGCTCGCGCCAGGCGCTTGCGACTACGGTATCCCTCGGGCCCGGATCGACGTACTTCCCGGGCCCGGTCACCCAGTGATTCATGTACGAGGCCATCCACAGGGTCGTGTCGGCCCGCCATGCCCTCTCGTATGCCTCCGCCTTTTCGCGATTCCACTCCACTTCTTCACGACTTCCCCGTGCCCAATCCCAGAAGAGGCGATCGGCAAGCATGTACTCCCTCACGGCGGTGAAGGGCCGGCCACGCAAGAGGCTGCGATAGTAATAGTCACGGGTTCCGGCTCTGCCCGCGGACCAGATCTGGTCCAGGAGCCGCCACGTAAGGGTATCGGCGAGCGCCCAAGGATCGGCGGGCGCACCGGCGTACGAGGCTCGAGCGATAAGGGCTCGATCCGAATCGTACAGCGCCAGATCCACTCCCACTTCGTCCGCCCCAACTCTCGTCAGGCTGCCCTGGATCACCCGGCCGGCCCCTGTTTCCGCATAGGCCCACTCTGCGGCGTCTTCGGGCGAGCCTGACGTCACCCGCCCGCTGGCCCTAATCGTCGCGTAGTCCGCGGTTCGGATCGTCCCGATTCCGTCCAGGTCCGCGCTGATCCGGGCAGCCACCGCGTGCCCCAGGTTCTCGAGCGCCGTGTCGCCTCCCGCCGCCGACACCAGGGGAAGTACCGCGATCAGGTCGGGGTCCGTCTGCACGGCCGGGCCGCCGCCCGTGAAGAACTGCGCGAGGAACAGGCCTGCCCCGAGCAATACGACGGCGATGGCCGCGTAAATGGCACGCCGGCCAACCTTCAGCTTCGGCTTCACCTCCTCCCACACCTCAGGCGCTGCCAGGGCTGCGGCCAACTCGCTTCCGCTCGCGTACCGGTCCACCGACGTCCTGGCCAGAGCTTTGCTCACGACCCAGTCCAGTCCTCCAGGCACCGTTTCCCGGAGCACCGGCAGGGCGGTAGCGGTCTCCGTGAGGCGCCGTGACGCGATCGCCTGTGGGGTGGCCCCGGTCAACGGCGGCTCGCCGGCCAGCATCTCATAGATGACACAGCCCAGGGCGTAGACGTCGCTGGTGGCATCCACATCCTCCGCGCCACTGGCCTGCTCCGGGCTCATGTACGCCGGCGTGCCCACTGCCATGCCAGTGCGGGTGAGGGCCGTGCCATCCGAGCCCACCGCCTTCGCCACCCCGAAGTCGGCGATCAACGCATGGCCATCGGACAGCATGACGTTCGCCGGCTTGATGTCTCGGTGGATCACGCCCTGGCGGTGCGCGTGCCCCAGCCCGTCGGCCACCTCCTGCCCGATTCGTACGGCCTCCTCGATCGGGAGCTGCTTCTGCCGCTTCAGGCGCTCGCGCAGCGACTCCCCATCGACATAGGGCATCACGTAGTAGAACAGGCCGCCCGTTTCGCCGGAGTCGATGAGGGACAGGATGTGGGGGTGCTCGAGACCGGCCGCGATCTCGATCTCACGCAGGAAGCGGTCGCCTCCCATCGAGGCCGCCAGCTCCGGGTGCAGAACCTTGATCGCGACCTGGCGGCCGTGCTTCAGATCCTCCGCGAGGAAGACGGTTGCCATCCCCCCGCGACCAACTTCGCGCTCGACGGCATAGCGGTCGCCAAGTGCTGACTTGAGACGTTCCAGAAGATTGGGCATGGCTCCCTGTCGTGCTGGACGTGAGGGAGAAGTGCAGCCTCAGACTGATTATAGCTTCTCGGGACAATCTGGACAGCCACGAGCACGGACTGAGGCCTCGTGCCTGACAGTCCCATTGCTGGACGCGGCAACTGCCCAGGTGCCGGCCACCTGGCAGGAAAGTGTGTCAGGAGATGTGTACGCACGCTGCCTTGGCGTGAGGCACGCCGTCTGACTGGTAATCAGGAGACCACCGGTTTCGACAGGCTGTCACTGAGGCTGTCACTGCGTGACCGTCGAGCCTGTCGCGCGGGTCCGCCCTCCTGCCCGCTCAACAGGAGGTTCTTGCCAAGAGGTCCTCCCATGGACTGCACGCGGGAGATTCGCTCTGAGATCGGGGCTGCATCCCGCATCGTTTCGCCTCCCTGGAGCAATTCTGGTTGTTGACAGGCGCTAAACAGATGTGTGTTAGTTGGACAGATCCGCAGATTCCTTCGACACACAAGTCGCTCTGAGGGTAGTATGGCGGAACTGGTGAAACGTCTCACAGCAGCACTCGCCGACCGCTACGCCGTCGAGCGCGAGGTCGGGCGGGGTGGCATGGCCACGGTGTTCCTCGCCGAGGATCTAAAGCATCACCGCCAGGTAGCCATCAAAGTCCTGCACCCCGAGCTGGCGGCCGCTGTCGGTCCTGATCGTTTTCTGCGCGAGATCGAGATCGTAGCTGGCCTGCGTCACCCTCACATCCTGCCTCTCTATGACTCGGGCGAGACCGAGGGGCTGCTCTACTTCGTGATGCCTTACGTGGAAGGCGAGAGCGTCCACCAGCGGCTGGAGCGTGAAAAGCAGCTCCCGCTTGAGGAGGCGCTGCGGATCACTCAGGGGGTGGCCGGCGCGCTCGACCATGCCCACCGGAACGGAGTGGTTCACCGCGACATCAAGCCAGCAAACATCCTGTTGGATGAGGGACGCGCGGTCGTCACGGACTTTGGCGTAGCGCGGGCGATCAGCGGTGCGGACACGGACAAGGTCACGGCCACCGGAATGGCGCTCGGGACACCTGCTTACATGAGTCCAGAGCAGGCAGCCGGCGAGGAAGCGGACGCTCGGAGCGACATCTATGCGCTCGGCTGTGTGCTGTACGAGATGCTGGCCGGAGAGCCGCCGCTCACGGGGCAGACGCCTCAATCCACGGCTGCGAAGCGACTCACGGACCGGCCAACCCCGCTGCCGGCGCTACGTGCCACGGTCTCCCCGGAACTGGACCAAGCGGTTGAGAAGGCACTGGAAAAGGCTCCGGTTGATCGATACGCCACAGCGCCGGAGTTCGCGGAGGCGCTCAGCTCCATCACTCCCGGGGTCGTTGGTTCCAGCCCAGCACGGCCCGCTCGCCGAACGGCATGGGTCGGCCTTGGCACAGCCATCGTCCTCGGTGTGGTTGCTGTTGCTGTTTGGGCAGGGCTGCGCCCGCCGGACCCCGAGCGCCCCCTCGATCCCGATGCCATAGCGGTTCTGCCGTTTCGGGTTACGGGGACGACCGAAATGCTCCAGTCTGTAGGAAGGTACGCTCCCGAGCTCTTCTGGATAAAGGTGACGGGCGACTACGGGCCGCGAACCGTAGACCCTGCCACGGTGATCCAGTTGTGGGAAGCGGCAGGCGGCTCGCTCGAGACGCCGCTCGCGGAGGCACGGGCACTGGAGATCGCGCAGGACGTGGGTGCCGGACGGCTGGTGCTCGGAGTGGTCGCAGGCACCGAGGCGAACATGAGCCTGACGGCTGCTCTGATCGAAGTGCCAAGCGGCCAAGTGCGCGTTCGCCAGACAACCGTTGAGGGACCCGCTGTCGGGTACGTCGCTCTCATGGACGAGCTAGTCATGCTGCTGCTGGCTAAGGACTGGAGAGAGGCCGTGCATCGGCTCCCGGAGCTTTCCCAGTTCGAACCAGCGGCCGTCCAGGCATATCTTGCAGGGTCCGCCGCCTACGGCACGGGCGACTACGAGCGTTCGGCGCGTCTACTCGACGAGGCGCTCGCCCTGGACTCGACTCTCGTCCTGGCTGCGTGGGCGAAGTACGTCCTCGGCGAAGAAGACACGGAGGCTGCACGCTTCGCCTGGGAGCGCCAGGACCGCCTCAGCCCTCGCGACCGGGTGTTGCTGCGAGCGTTGATGGGGTGGCGCTTCGGGGCGACTTCTACGGTGGTACAACGAATCGCCCAATTCGACTCAGCGGGACTGCCCGATTGGGCGAGCTTGAATGACGTTGGCTGGAACCTGTACAGATTCGGAAGGGAAGCCGAAGTCCAGGGGTGGCGCAAGCGGCTCGAAACGCTGCTGGAAGAGGAAGCGCGGCTGAGGCCGGATCTCCCGGACACACGGTTCAAGCTCTTCGATCTGGCGGCCGACAGTCGAGACACGAGCGCGATGCGACGTTACTGCGACGAGCTGCTTCGTCTCGCGTCCTCGCCATATACGTCAATCGCAGCAGCGGGCTCGTGCCTGCGCCTCGCTACTTTGCAGGGCGACACGGTAGTGGAGCAGCGCCTGTGGACACGGATTCGGACGCTGGCCGACAGCGTGGACGGCGGAACGTTGGCCGGTCTCGGCATATTGCTTGTCGACGGGCGCGGTCTTCGGGACTTGGACCGATTCGTCTTGACAGTCATGGCGGGTCGTCTCGATGAGCCCATATTCGCGTTTGGCGTAATCCCATGGGCAAGGGCACGCGGCCGCTATCGCGAGTGGAGGAAGTTTCGGGATGCGTACTACGGCCGAGTGCCTCCCGTTACCGCCGCTACTCGGCGGATCCGAGATGTATTGTTTTTGGGAGAGCCAGAGGACTCCTCCGTCCGGGCAGCCGTAGCGTGGTTGGACCAGATCGCGGACGGGACCATCCAGATCGCGCCGGACGCCAACGACCCCGCTCCGGAGGTGCGAGGTCCGGCGCTTGCCAGGTGCTGGACGACTCTTTGGCACGTTGCGCAAGGAGAAGTGCACAGTGCACGCGAAACGATACGCTACCTCCGAGAGGAGGTGCCCCAGCCTTATCGCTACTCGGTATGCGCCGGCCTGATCGACGTGCTGCTCACAGAGCAGGAGGAGGGCGACCTTCATCCGTCGGTCCTCAGGCTCGACTCCATTGTCCGACCCGTGCCAATGGAGGGGGAAGGTCCATTCCAGATCAGGGACGGAACGCATTTCATCGACAATCTCTTCCTCGCCCGCCGGCTCGCCGATGTTGGTGACAGCGTACGAGCGCTCGCCGCCGCGCGGAGGGGTCAATCATGGCAAGCGTACAGAATCGTGTTCAGCTCCGGTACGCTCGTGGACATCCGCCGTGAGGAGGCCCGGCTCGCGGCTGCAGTAGGTGACACGACCGGGGCAA
>JBDHBK010000089.1:0-6831 GCA_039592635.1 Gemmatimonadota bacterium | reverse complement strand
GCTCTACGGGAGGCCATGACCCGTCCCATCCTGGTCTTCGGCGGAAAGGGTGGGGTGGGGAAGACCACGCTCGCGGCGGCCCGGGCCCTGGAGTCAGCGGCCCTCGGCACCCCAACGCTTCTCGTGTCTACCGACCCGGCCCACTCGACGAGTGACGCCCTGCAGGTTTCGCTCGGGCCGGAGCCCCGGAAGGTCGCGTCCGACTTGTGGGCGGTGGAGTTGGACCCGGTCACGGAGGCCGAGCAGTACATGGCGGGGGTGAAGGACCGAATCGCGGACGCCGTCCCGCCACGCCTCGCTGCCGAAGTGGAACGACAACTGGATGTGGCCCGGACGTCCCCCGGGTCCGAGGAGGCGGCCCTGTTCGACCGGTTCGCGAGGATCATCGCCGACGGGCAGTATGCGCGGATCGTGTTCGACACGGCCCCTTCAGGCCAGACGCTGCGCCTGCTTTCCCTTCCGGAGATGATGACGACCTGGATCGGGTCACTGATCTCACAGCGGAAGAAGGTCACCGCGCTGGGCCAGATGTGGCGCAATGTGGCCGGTGCGGCGGCGGGAGCAGAGCCGCAGGGCAGGGACGTGGTACTCGAGGCCCTCGAAGAGCGACGTGACCGCTTCTCGACCGCGCGTACAGTGCTTCGTGATCCGGCCCGAACCGCGTTCTTGTTCGTAACCGTACCTGAACGATTGCCCATACTCGAGACGCACCGGATCATGGCGGCGCTTTCGAGGCACGGCATTCCCGTAGGGGGAGTGATCGTGAACCAGCTCCTTCCGGACACTGCCACCGATGAGTTCCTCGTGCGCCGGAAGGCCAGGGAAGCCGCACAGCTTGCCGATATAGAGGCCCGTTTCGAAGATTGGCCCCTCGGCTACTTGCCGCTCCTCGACCGTGACCCCGTAGGGGCGGATCAACTGTTGAGCCTGCTCGGTTCGTTGCGATCCCAAGGCATGGAGGACCCGGCGTGAGTTCCATAGTGCTCCTCGTGATCGGCGTCTCAGCCTTCCTCACCGGTTACAGGATCTACTCACGGTACATCGCACGCCGCATCTATCAGCTCGATCCCGACTTCGTCACTCCAGCCCACGAATTCGAGGACGGGGTCGACTTCGTGCCGACGAACCGGCACGTCCTGTTTGGCCATCACTTCACGTCCGTTGCCGGCGCGGCCCCCATCGTGGGGCCGGCCATCGCCGTGATCTGGGGTTGGCTCCCGGCCTTCCTCTGGGTCGTGGTGGGCACGGTATTCGCCGGTGCGGTGCACGATTTCGGCACTCTGTGGATTTCGACCCGGCACAAGGGAAACTCGATCGGCACCCTGGCCGAGTCCATCGTCGGCGATCGGGCACGAGTGCTCTTCCTCCTCCTGATCTTCTTTCTGCTGCTGATGGTCAACGCCGTGTTCGCGGTGATCATTGCGAACCTGTTCATGGCGAACCCGGGAGCGGTCTTGCCTGTGTGGGGAAGCCTGGTCGTGGCGGTGGTGGTGGGTTTCCTGATCTATCGCACGGGTGCCGGGATCCTCATGCCGTCGCTGGCGGCCCTGGCCGTTCTGTACGCCCTGATCTGGCTGGGTCAGTACGTACCATTCACCCTGCCGGATTTCTTCGGTCTCGGGCCCACGAGCGGGCAGATGGCGAACGCTGCCGGAGACTCGGCGGCCGCCGCAACCGCAGCCGTACAGGACGGCCAGCGCGTCGGGTGGATCATCATTCTTCTGGCCTACACGTTCGTCGCCAGCGTTCTGCCGGTGTGGTTGCTCCTGCAGCCGCGCGACTACGTGAACGGGCACCAGCTCTTCGTGGCCCTGGGAATCATAGGGGCCGGTGTCATCGTCGCGAACCCACAGGTGGTGGCCCCCGCAGTGAACACCAACCTCCCGGCCGATGCCCCGGCTTGGTTCCCGCTCCTGTTCATTACGATCGCCTGTGGCGCCATCAGTGGCTTCCACGGTCTCGTGGCGTCGGGGACGTCTTCGAAGCAGCTGGATCGGGAGCCGGATGCGCGTTACGTCGGCTACGGTGGAGCCCTGGGGGAGGGTGCCCTGGCGTTGACCTCGATCCTCGCGACGACGGCGGGCTTCGCGCTCTACGTGGGGATCGATGGGTGGCATGAGCACTACGGCACCTGGGCGGCGGCCTCTACAGGCGCCACCACGGCCTTCGTCAACGGGGTAGGGGTACTGGCGGAAGGAATCGGAATTCCGCACGCAGTGGCCACGATCTTCGCCGCCGTGGTCGTCATCAGTTTCGCGGCTACCACGCTGGACACCAGCGTGAGGCTTCAGCGCTACATCATTGCCGAGCTGGGGGTAGAGTACCGGCTGACGGTGGTTCAGAATCGCTGGGTGGCCACGTTCATCGCCGTTGCCAGCTGTGCCTTGCTGGCCCTCGGGCTGGATCGTGGCGCCGGAGGAATGCGGCTCTGGCCCCTGTTCGGTACGACGAATCAGCTTCTTGCCGGCCTGAGCCTCCTGGTCCTCACTCTGTACCTCCTGAAGCTCGGCAGACGGGTCTGGGTCACGGCGATCCCGATGGCGTTTCTCCTGGTCATGACGACGTGGGCAATGGTGCTCAACCTGGTTCGCTTCGTGACGAACGATCAGGTGCTTCTCGCAGCCGTCGGCGGAGCGATCTTCGTCCTGGAGCTGTGGCTTCTGTTCGAAGGGGCCGCGGCCGTCCGCCGGCTCGTGGCCGGACGCGACGGTTGAGTGCTTGTCAGGCGGGCGGGAGCAGCCGGTGAGGTTGCCGTTCGCTCCGCGCTCAGCGGTAACCCCGCTGGGCCGAGCATCGTTTGCAGGGCAGGCTGGTATGGCGGTGGCGGTGGGTTCGTCGCATCTTCCCGGCCGCCTTTCGAACAGACTGAAACGCTTTAGTGGAGCGATTTGATGTCAGAGGTACTGTCCCTCATCGCCCTGGTCGCTGTAGCCGTCGTGTGGAGCCGCAGTGGGTGTGGCTGAGGCAAGCGCTGACCCGCCGGGAGCGGGTACGTGCATTGAAGGAAATGAGCGGAGGGCGGCTTCGGCCGCCCTCCGCTCATCGAGGTCAGGCTGAGGGCCTGATGTTCGCGTTCAGCCTGAACAGGTTATCCGGATCGTACCGCTTCTTGACCGCTGCAAGGCGCTCGTAGTTTCCGCGGAAGTTGGCATTGACCGGCTTGCCGCCATCCAGGGGCTGGTCGTTGACGTACCACCCGTTCGTGTGCGACTCGACACTCTTCCAGTACTCCCGCTCCCAGGCGATATGGTCTGACGGGTCTACCCCATGTGCCCAGTCGACGGCGCTCAGCAGATTCCCCATCGCGTCCCGATACGCGAACGCGGTCGCGTCGTTGGAGACCCGGCTGATCGCGCCTCCACTTTGCTGGAAGAACACCGCCGCGTCTCGGCCGGGCCCACCCTCGAGGCCGTGCAGGACGTCATCGATCATCGCGCCCGACATCTCGTTCACGAAACCGCTCTTGAGATACGACGCCCGGGCCCGTGGATCGTCGGAATCTCCCGACTTCTGGAGGGCGACGTAGTCCATGGCCTCGAAGCCATCGAATACAGGACTGCCGACCTTGGTGATCGGGGCAAGCGCCTTCTCGGCCTCGTTCTCGGGACCGGAATAGCACACGGCGACGCCGCAGGCGGGGTCGCGGCCGTCCGGATAGGAAACGAAGAAGCCCATCGCCAGCTCATCCGGGGACTCGTGCGAGTACTCGGAGTACATGACGAGCAAGTCACGGGCGCTTTCGATCGGGAACACCATGGCCCCGCCCACGACCTGTCGCTGCATGGGGTGCAGCTGAAACTCGAAACCGGTCACGATTCCGAAGTTGCCGCCGCCACCACGAACCGCCCAGAAGAGGTCCTGGTTGTCCTTGGCGTTCGCGTGGTGCCACTCACCATCCGCCGTCACGATGTCGACCGACTTGAGGTTGTCGATCGAGAGACCGAACCTGCGCCCCAAGCGCCCGAAGCCGCCACCCGTGACAAGCCCGCCTGCGCCCGTGTGAGACACGGTGCCCATCGTCGTCACCAGTCCGAAGGCCATGGCCTCACGGTCCACTGGCCCCAGCAGACTTCCGCCGGAGACCCAGGCAGTACGCGCGTTGGGGTCGATACGGACGTCCCGAAACAACGACAGGTCGATCTGCATCCCTCCGTCGCAGGTCGACTTCCCGGATGCGCTGTGACCGCCACACTTGACCGCGACAAGCAGGTTGTCGTGCTCCCTGGCGAAGTCGACGGCGGCCCTGATGTCAGCCACGCCTGTCGGACGGACGACCAGCGCCGGGTACTTGTCGAACGACGGGTTCAGGATCAGGCGGGACGCATCGTATCCGTGATCTCCGGCGAGTAACACCGGCCCCTCCAGGCGTGCCGCCAACTCCGCGATGTCCTTGCCCGCGATGACGATATCCCTTCCGGCGCCGGTGATGGCCGGGACATCGGGTGGATCCTGCGGGGCCTCCTGAAAGAGGGCGGCAAACGACTGGCTTCGGGGGACGGCGACCGCCGCGGTGGCGGCGAGGGTGGACCGCACGAACATTCGTCGCTTCATGGGTAACCTCTGCTGTAGTGGATTGTTGCCTCACCGAGTGTACTCAAGTCGGGAATTCAAGCAAAGCCCGCGCACGCAGGTGCCCTGGCCAAGTGAGCAGGTGGAAGAGAAGCGGGCAGTCGCAGGAGACGCCGTTGAGCGGCATCCTTGACCGGCATGAGCTGCCGTAGGTAGGATGACCGCCGCAATCTGAACACGACGGGGAGTAGCTCAGTCCGGCAGAGCACTGGCTTTGGGAGCCAGGGGCCGCGGGTTCAAATCCCGCCTCCCCGATTCGGGCCGCGGGTAGTTGTTCGCAGGCGATGCCTGCTCGGGGTTTGCGCCCTTCCGCTCCAACAGCGCACGCTGGCGCATGCTCAGGGTCTCGCTGCTCTCGACGCCAAGCCCGCATCGTTGCCTACGACTTCTCCTGCGACCGAATCCGACCCCTAGACTCCCAGTGCCGCCGTCGCCCTCGGGTAGTCCTCGGCGCGAATGTACAGGACGTATCCGTACGAGCCCTTTCCATCCGTAACCGCGGTCGAGGCGTACACGTTCACACGGGACTGGAACAACTGCTGGTGCACCTCGACCAGGGCGCCCAGCTCGTCATCTCCCTGCACGAGCAGCGCCGGGTGCGGACCATCGAGTGTCATGCCAGCGCCGGCCGCGGCGTTCTCGAGCCTGGCGGACTCTTCCGGAAAGAGGGTCATCTGCGTCCGGATCGGGCCCACGGGCACGGCCGTAAAGGCCAGAAGGTTCACCCCGAGGGAGGCAAGGCGTGACAGGATCTTGTAAGCCTCGCCCGGTTGATCTTCTACCGTGGTGTAGTAGTACTCTACGCGGCGGATTCGGTAGGCCATCACATTCCTCCGTGCTGCGGTCAGGCGAGGTCGGTCCGTCGCCTCCTCGCCGGTTGGCGCCCCGGGGGAAGGGCACGCGCCGTTCTGTCCGGCGTCACAGACGCTCCATGCCGGGGCGTCCATGCTCAACAATACACCGAGACGCCCGGGAAGGTCGAGTCCCGTCGCCGCGGAGGATCCCTCGGGGTCGGCTAACTATCGGGCCTGTACCTTCGCACCAGGTCCGCCTCGATCTCGCTTTCCGTGAACGCCACCGACTTGAGCTCGCCGCGGGAGAACATCTCCGTCTGGTCATCGAAGTGCACGGAGGACGAATCACCCGTCTGTCCGAATACCAGTACCGACAGGGCCCTCGGAATCGAATCGAACTCGACGGCCAGGATCCACGCGTCGCCGCTGTAGGCTCTCATCTTCCCGTCATCATCGGGATCGAACGCCAGGTGCCGGAAACACCCGAGGTACGAAGGACATCCGCTGACCGGAGCGTCCACCGAACCCCACCGCACCCGGTGCACGTCCCCCCAGGCGACGTCCCAGCTGCCGTACAACTCCGTGGCCTCGCTCACCGCGGCGCCGAATGCCTCCGCCGCCAACTCGGGGTCGTCAAGCCCGCGGGGAGTGGTCATCGGGTCTTCCGGGTCCCAAGAGCGAGCGTAGTCACCTCCGAGGCCATCGTATTGGCCCACCCACAGGTTAAACAGCACGCCTCCTCGACTGTCGGCCCTCGAGGTGTTGTCCCACTCAGCCAGGAGCTCCATCGCGGCCGCTACCTCCCCGCTCGGGCCCAAGGCTCGAACGGCCGTCACGAGGTCGTCCTTCACGCGGTCGGCCATCAGCATTCGCGGAGAGTGTTTGAGCTCGACTACCTCCTCGAGGGTCACACCATTGGCGCTCTGCAAGAGCTCCGCCCCCAGCTGGCTTCGCAGACGAAGGCGACGCTCCGGCCACGCCGCTGGAATGGCCGGGGCATCGATCAACCGCTCGAGGTTCGAGTAGTGGAACGAGTCGTTTTCATTGTGCAGATACCCGCTCGGCGGGTTCAGAAGCTGCGGCAGCGAGTCGAAGGGCACGAGTTCCTGCCACACGTCGCTCCTCGAACTCACGGGAATCGCCACCGTATCGCGTCCGGAAGGGTGGGGAAGGACCGGAATGGCCGCGTTCCAAACGTAGAAGATGTTCCCGGCGCCATCGGCGTAGGTGAAGCTGGATTCCTTCATCGCCCGGAGTCGCATGGCGTCCTTCCACTCTTCGAGCGTGGACGCCTGCATCATGCGGAGGAACTGCTCCGTGCGCCGATACTCCCCCCAATCCGCCGAGCGAACGACGTAGACGGTATCGGCGGTGCGATCGACCACGGGACCGAGTTCCGTGTCGAGGAACGACCGGGTGACGGTCTCCATGCCCGAGGGCCCGGTCACCTTGACCTGCATCTCGGTCA
>JBDHBK010000088.1:0-6870 GCA_039592635.1 Gemmatimonadota bacterium | reverse complement strand
CTGGACGTGTACGGGCGAGGCGGCGAGCCGTGCCGGGCCTGCGGTGAGACCATCGAGCGAATCGTGCAGGCGGGCCGCAGCACCTTCTACTGCCCTTCCTGCCAGAGCTGACGCCGGGGTTCAGTCGGCCGGCGTCTCCAGTTCCACGTGCCGCACGGCGGGCACACCGTCCGTCACCTCCAGGATCGCTACGGTCGGGGGATAGCCCTTCAGGGCCTTCCCAGCGGCTCCCGGGTTCACGATCAGAACATCGCCGACGGAATCGCACCGGGGCACACGCGTATGCCCGGGCACGATCACCCGCGCCTCCGGGAAGCGCGCCAGGAGCAGCCGATAGTCCGGGTGCACCTGGTGGCCGTGGATCACCGCGACGCGCACGCCCGCGACATCCACCTGGGCTTCGTCCCGCGCTACGGCGCGGACGGCATGCCTGTCGACGTTACCGGCGACCGCCGTCACCGGCGCGATGACTGCGAGGTCGGTGAGGTGGTCCGGATCTTCAACGTCACCGGCGTGGATCACCCTCTCGACACCGGCGAGCGCCTCGAACACGGACGCACGCAAGTGGCCATGGGTATCGCTGATGAGTCCAACTCGCGCGGCAGGCGTCCGTCCGTCGGGCGTCCCGTCAGCCATCCCGTGCCTCTTCCTCCCCGGTCCACCGATACCCGATGGCGTGATCCACGTCCATGTGATCGAGTACCCGGGCGACCACGAAGTCCACGAGGTCACCCACGCGCCGCGGGCCGTGATAAAACCCTGGCGAGGCCGGCATGATCACGGCGCCGAGTCTCGCGAGCTTGAGCATGCTCTCGAGGTGGATCGCGGAAAGCGGCGTCTCGCGCACCACGGCCACCAGCCTGCGGCGCTCTTTGAGCGTGACATCCGCCGCCCGCTCGACCAGGCTGCGGGAGGTGCCGTGCGCGATCCCCGACAGGGTGGCCATCGAACAGGGGCAAACCACCAGGCCGAGGTACGGAGCCGAACCGGACGCCGGACGGGCTCCCCGGTCCCCGTTGTCGTAGAACTCCAGCGACCCGCTTCCCCCGATCGCCTGGAGCAGGTCTTCCTCGCCCCCGATGCCCGTCTCGTGGGCGAACAGCCGCCACCCGTGCGCCGAGACGATCACATCCGCCGGCACGTTCAACTCGACCAGTGCACCCAGGAGCCGCACGGCGTACGGCGCCCCCGACGCCCCCGTAACCCCTACGATCCAACGTTTGTCGCTCATGCGCCTCGATCTCCGATCACGCGCCATTCTCGCCCCCGGCCATCCATCGCGGCCGCCACGATCCTCAAAGTATACGATCCAGCAGCACCAGGATCGCGAAGGCCGAGGCGATCCACACGTTGATCGTGAAGAAAGCGTGGTGAATCGACTCCGGCGACTCGGGGTCCACCAGGCCGTGCTCCACCCCGATCAGGGCCGTGGTCACGATCAGCGCCGCCATATATCCGGCGCCCAGCTCCGGCACCATGATCGGCACCGCCAGCAGACAGATCACCGTGCCGACGTGGAACGCCGCCGCGACCCAGCGGGCCCACCGAATCCCGTACCGGGCAGGGATCGAATGAAGGCCGAGTCGACGATCCGCCTCGACGTCCTGCATGGAGTAGAGGATGTCGAAGCCGCCGATCCACAGGCCCACGGCCAGCGTGAGGATCGGGAGCAGCATCCACGGGTCGCTCCACTGTCCGGCTATCGCCAGGTATCCGGCGGAGGGCGCGATTCCGTCCGCCAGCCCCAGGATGATGTGCGTCGCCGAGGTGTAGCGTTTGGCATAGCTGTACCCGAGGACGGCGGCCAGCGCCACCGGAGATAGGACCAGGCACAGCGGGTTCAGCATCCCGGCCGCGAGCACGAAGACCGCCGAGGCCACGATGACGGCCAGCTTCCCTTCCCGGACCGATATGGCTCCGGTGGGGATTTCTCGCCCTGCCGTGCGCGGGTTGCGGGCGTCGAAGTCGCGGTCGACCACCCGGTTGAATGCCATGGCCGCGAAGCGGGCCGCCGTGAAGGCCACCACGATCCACAGGACGTCCCAGGCGGTGACGGGATAGCGGTACGAGGCCAGGATGGCCCCTACGAGGGCGAACGGAAGCGCGAAACCGGTGTGCTCCAGCTTGACGAAGCGGGCGTAACGGACCGCCCGGGATTCGGCTGCGCTCAAGGAAGATCGATCCCCAACTCGGACCACATCCCGTCCACCTTTTCGCGGATGGCAGGGTCCATCTCTATGACTTCGGGCCAGTTCCGGTCGAAACCTTCCTCCGGCCACTTCTTCGTCCCGTCGATCCCCATCTTCGAGCCGAAGGTGAAGCGCCGCGACGCGTGATCCAGCACGTCGATCGGCCCGCGCGTAAACATCACGTCACGCTCGGGATCGATGTTGTTGAGCGCCACCCACCAGGCCTCGGGCACGTTGCGCACGTCCACCCAGTCGTCCACGACGACGATGACCTTGGCCAGCGACATCAGCCCCTGTCCCCACAGGCCCTGCATCACCTTGTACGCCTGCCCGGGATAGTCCTTTCGGATCGACACAAAGACCAGGTTGTGAAAGATCCCCTCGGGCGGCATGTGGTAGTCCACCACCTCGGGCGACGTCATCTGGAGGAGCGGAAGGAAGATCCTCTCGGTCGCGTATCCGAGCCAGAAGTCCTCCATCGGGGGCCGCCCCACGATGGTGGCCGGGTACACCGGCCTCTCGCGCATCGTGATGGCCTCGACGTGCACCAGCGGGTACAGGTCAGCCTCCGAGTAGAAGCCGGTGTGATCCCCGAACGGACCTTCCATCACAAGGTCCTCGGACGGGTCGATGTAGCCCTCGATCACGATGTCCGCGTCGGCCGGCACCTCGAGATCGCACGTGACGGCCTCGGCCAGGGCCACCGGGTCCTTCCGGAGGAACCCGGTGAACAGATACTCGTCGATGTTCGGGGGAAGTGGGGCGCTTCCGGAGTAGACGCAGGCAGGATCTCCGCCGAGAGCGATGCACACCGGCATGCGCTCGCCCCGCGCGGCCATTTCGCGCCAGTGCGCGGCGCCGCTCTTGTGGCGCTGCCAGTGCATGGCGAGCCGATTCCGATCCAGGACCTGGATCCGGTACATGCCCACGTTGCGGCGGCCCGTCTCCGGATCCCGCGAGATGACCTGAGGCAGGGTGATGTACCGACCCCCATCGTCCGGCCAGCACAGCATGTGCGGCAGGCGCTCGAGGTCCAGGTCGTCTCCGCGCAGAACCGTGTGCTGGCAGGCCGGTGTACCTCGCGACCGGCGCGGTGGGAACTTGGCAAACTCGGCCAGCTGCGGGATCAGAAGCAGCTTCTCCTTCAGGCCCGCCGGCGGCTTCATCTCCAGCATGCCCTGGATGCGGTCGGAGATGTCCTCCAGTCGATCCACGCCGAGGGCCATTGCCATGCGGCGTTCACTCCCGAACATGTTGATCAGCAGGGGCACATCCGACTCGGCTCCACCCGGCAGAACCGGGCGCTCGAACAGCAGGGCTGGACCTCCGCCCGCGCTCTTCATGCAGCGGTCGGCGATCTCGGTCATCTCCAGCTCGACGCTCACGGGCCGCTCGATGCGGACCAGTTCGCCTTCCCGCTCGAGGGCAGAAACGAAGTCGGACAGATTTCTGAAGGGCATGCGTCGTCTCGCGAACAGGTCATGGCCCGGGGGCCTGCCGTTGTCCGGCCGGACTGCCGGACTCTAGCTTGCGCCCACGTTATGACGGGCCAAACGGATCAGCAACGTAGGGGCGCCAGAATCTCGGGTACCGTGCGGTGAGCTACAAGGAACACAGCGACAAGGACCTCGTCCGCCTGTGTCTGAAGTCGGACGAGCGGGCGGCACGCGAACTCGTCGAGAGATTCGAGCGCCCGGTGTTCTCGCTCGTGTACCGCATGGTGCGCGACCGCGAGCTGGCCGAAGACCTGACGCAGGAAGTGTTCGTCCGCACCTTCAACAACCTCCAGCGCTACGACCGCTCGTACAAATTCTCGTCCTGGCTGTTCAAGATCGCGTACAACCTGACGGTCGACTACCTGCGGAAGAAGCAGGTGAAGACCATCTCCATGCATGGGTCCCCCGACGCCGTGACCCCCGAGCGCCAGGAGGCGACTTCGCTGTCGCTCGAGTCCGACGAGGAAAGCCCGGACGCCATGGTCGAGGCCCGGGAGCTTGCGGGTTACCTCGAGGACGCGATCGCACAGCTGAGGCCGGAGTACCGGACAGCGATTCTGCTGCGACACGTCGAGGGGCGGCCGTACGAGGAAATCTCCGACATCATGGGCGTGCCCCTGGGCACGGTGAAGACGTACATCTTCCGCGCCCGCAGGGAGTTGCGGGATCTGCTGGAGGACCGGTGGGACGAGGGAGACGAAGAGTGAAACTCCCCCATGCCACATCCCGTAGGGCAAAAGGACTGAAGGAGTCAAAACCAGTATGAACACGAATAATCAGGCACGGACGAGGCACCTGCAGGCGGAGGACTTGGAATCGCTGGCAATTCCCGGCGATCACAAGCTCCCGGCCCGCAGCTCTGCGCATGTAGCGGAATGCGACCGCTGCCGGCGCGATGTCGAGGAGCTGCAGACCCTGCATGCCCTGCTCCAGGCGCTGGCACCACTGCAGCCCGTGGTCGGATTCTCCGATCGCGTGATGCAGCACGTCCGGCTGCCCCTTCCCTGGCGGGTGCGGGTGCTCCAGGCAGTGCGGAAGCACCAGCTCGCAGCGGCAGCGGCATTCGCCGGCGCAGCGGCGGCCGTCGGCGTCGGCCTGACGTGGATCGCTCGCTATCCCGAGCTGACTCCCATGACGATCGCGGCGTTCCTCGTCCAGCGTTCCACGGCTTTTCTGTGGAGCGGCGTGATGGAGGCTGGCCGCTTTGTGTACGGTTCCGGGGTGCTGGAGACGGCCCAGGGTGTTGCCGGTCAGATCACACCGGTCTCGGCCTTCGTGGCCGTGGCGACGGTGACGCTCATCGGGTTGGCCTCGTTCCGGATCCTGCTTTCACTGATGGAAATTGACCCGGCCCTCGTGGTGAGCCATCTGCGGCTCAGGCGGAGGGTGAGGGGATGAACGGCAACGCACGAAGGAGTTCGAGAACGATGCGACGCGGGTGGATGGTAGCGGTGGCGGTGGCTTTCCTGTGGCCGGCCGGGGCCGGTTTGTTGGCTCAGGAACAGGGCGTGACGGGCAGCACGGTTTCGCTGGCGGCAGGAGCCGCGAGCCTGGAACTGGCGCTGACGGATGGGGGGACACGCGTCATTTCGCTGCGTGAGGGCGAAGTTCTCATCGATGGAGAGGTCCAGGGGACCTACGAGCCCGGCGGGACCCTCGACAATTCGTGGCGGTCGCTGCTGACCAGCCCGGCGCTCTTCGATGGCGCGGGACTGGCCGATCGGCTGGCGGAATGGGTTCCGGATGCCAGCGGTAATGCGGAGGCTTCTTCGGGCAGCGCCCTCGAGGCCCTGTTCGACCGACTCGCGGAGAACTCCAACCGCACGGTGGCGGCGGCACTTCCAGAGGCGGCGACGATTGACGTCTCGGGCGGGGGCCAGGTGCCCATCGCTCCCGGCAGGATCACTTCACTCGGAGAGCTCACGCGTGGCGTGGAGCTTCTGGGTCGTCAGCTGGAGGTCCTGCGCGGCCAGGTAGCGGGACTGGAAGAGGGCCTCGCCCTCGTGGTGCAAGACGACTACACCGTGGCGGCTAATCAGCTTGTCGAGGGTAACCTGGCGCTTCTTTCCGGCGACCTCGATCTCAAGGGCACGGTGGACGGCGACGTCCTCGTGCTCGATGGAACGCTGACCCTGGGACCCTCGGCCAACGTGACGGGCGACATTCTGCAGGTCGGCGGCGACATCGTGGACGCCGGAGGCTCGGTATCGGGCGAGATGGTTTCTCTGCTGGCCGGTGACCTGGGCAGCCTGGTATCAGGCGACTTCGAGGTCGACATCGCGGACGAGATCGACGTTCCCGTTCGAGTCAACGTGCGCTCGGGCGACCGCGGTTTCTTCGGCTCCATCGGCCACAACATCGGGCACGCCATCAGCGGGATCATGGCCTCGATCGTGTGGCTCCTGGCCCTCTCGGTCCTCGGATTCGTGGTGGTGTACTTCTTCCGCTCGCGCCTCGAGGTGGCGGCCGGCGTGATCCGCACGGACACCGTGCGATCGTTCGGCGTAGGGCTCGCCGGTCAGCTGCTGGTGCTCCCGGTTCTGCTTCTGCTCGTGGTCGGAATCGTGACGTGGCTGGTGATTCCGGTCTACGCCCTCGCGGTCGCGCTGGCGATCCCGGCCGGGTACCTCGCCGTGGCGCACGCCGTCGGAGAGGCCGTCGAGGAACAGCGTTTCGACTGGATGGAGAGATTCAACAACCTCCGGGGGTCGAGTTCGTACCACTACGTGTTCAAGGGACTTCTCTTCCTGCTCGCCCCGTTCGCGATCGGGTCGGCGCTGTACCTGCTCGGCGGGATGCTCGGATTCGTGCGCGGCCTGATGTTCTTTGCGGCCGGCGTATTGACCTGGGCCGCGGTGACGACCGGGTTCGGCGCCATCATTATCACCCGTGCAGGCGGCCGGAGGGGACGTGCGGCGCAGGCCGAGTTCGACGACCTGTTCTCGGCGTCCGACGCGTTCGACTCTGAAGGTGAAGCCAGTGCTTAGGTCCATGGTCGCTGCCGCGGCGCTTCTCGCGGCCGGTGCTCCGCTCGCGGCCCAGGAAGCCGACTGGACCGAGGTCCGGGCCCGGAGGCAGGCCGGCTCCATCGAGTCGGTGACCGTCGACGTGGAGTACATCGCCGGAGAGCTCCGGGTCGGGCCGGCGGAGGGCGGTCTCCTGTACGACACGCACCTCAAGTACGA
>JBDHBK010000087.1:0-6874 GCA_039592635.1 Gemmatimonadota bacterium | reverse complement strand
AGGATGCTGTCCGCGCCGAGGGCCACGTAGTATCCGCCAGACGCCCCAATCTCGCCGATCCAGGCCACCACGGGGCGCTCGTCCTCATCTCTCAGGCGCGCGAGTTCCGAGTACATGCTCTGAGCCGTCCCCGCCACGCCCCCCGGCGAGCGAATCTCGACGACGAAGCCTCGCACGGACTCGTCGTCGCGAAATGCCTTCAGGTTCCGGATGAACGCTTCGTCGGATTCGATGACTCCGCGTACAGGCAGGACGGCCACGCGATCGGCAGAGACAAGTGGGAACTGTCCGCCGAGCATCAGACGCAGAACGATGCCGGCGCCGATCGCGAAGAACGCGAGAAGAAGAACAATACTGAGAACCGTCGTGCGACGCTGCACGCTAAGTGGCTCCCACGTGTGGAGATGAGCCTCCAGGTATTGGACGCGTCCGCAGGGCGGATGGTCAGATCCGCGTCCGCGGCGCCTCCCTGCAGCTGGAAACTAGCGTGGGGTTGGAAACCGTGTCAACCGGTTGCCACAGAGGCAGTTGCGCCCATCGCCTCGACAAAGGCCCGGAAGAGGTAGCGGCTGTCGTGGGGACCCGGGGCCGCTTCCGGGTGATACTGGACCGCGAACACCGGACGAGACAGGTGCGCAAGGCCTTCTACGGTGCCGTCATTGAGGTTACGGTGGGTGACCCTGAGCTCGGGGGCCCCCTCGGCAAATCCCTCGTTTTCGGCGATCGCGAAACCGTGGTTCTGAGAGGTGATCTCTACGGCGCCCGTATCCAGATTGCGGACGGGATGATTCCCCCCCCGGTGGCCGTATGGCAGCTTGAAGGTCCGCCCGCCGAAGGCTCGGGCGACGAGTTGACAGCCGAGACAAATCCCGAACACGGGCACTGAAGCATCGCTCAACCCCCGGACGGTCTCCGCCGCGAGCGGAACCGCCGCCGGATCTCCCGGTCCGTTCGAAACGAATACTCCGCTCGGACGCCTGGCCAGGATCTCGGCTGGACTCGCCGTCGCGGGCAGCACCTCCACTCGGTAGCCCTCCGCAGCAATCAGATGCAGGCTCTTGAGCTTGACCCCGTAGTCCAGGCATACCACCAGCCCCTTCTCCTCCCCCACGGCGTCTACGACATAGGGCTCGCGTGTGGAGACCAAGCTCGCCAGGTCCAGGCCCTCCATGGACGGATGCCCGGCCAGCAACTCCCCGGCTTCGTCGACCGCGAGAGTGGACGGCGCAATCATGGAGCGCATGGCTCCACGCTCCCTGACGTGCCGGGTAATCGCCCTCGTGTCGGCTCCGACGAGAACCGAGATGCCGTGCCCGACCAGGTAGGAATCCAGCGGTCCCGTGGCACGCCAGCCACTCGATGCCCTCGAGAGCTCACGGACCACGAAACCAGACACCCACGGCTTGCTCGCCTGTTCGTCGAGCGGAGTGATTCCGTAGTTGCCGATCATGGGCGCCGTCATGACGACGATCTGGCCGGCGAACGACGGATCCGTGAGGACCTCCTGGTACCCGGAAAGATTGGTGGTGAATACCAGCTCACCGGTCGCCGCAGCTTTTGCGCCGGCAAGCCTGCCCCGCCACATCCTTCCATCCTCCAGGAGGAGATAGCCGTCAAGATCTTGCGTGAGAGTCACCGCAGACATCCAATTGAGGTTCAAGGAACACAAACCCACATCACGGAACGCCATGAACTCCGGACTCGTGTATATCTACGCGGACGAATCATGCCTCGGCAACCAGCGGCAGGACGTGCCCCGGCCCGGAGCAGCAGCCGGCTTGCTCGAACGGTTCGACGAGCGCAAGGGATGGTACCGTAGAGATTTCGCCGTCTTCGACCCGGACACGACCAATAACCGCATGGCGTTGACGTCAGGGATTCTGGGGCTGACCGCACTGCGAAAATCCTGCGACGTCGTGTTCACCTCCGACAGCCAGTACCTGGTTCGCGGAATGAAGGAATGGGTGCACGGGTGGGCGCGGAGAGGCTGGCGGCGGAAGGGCGGAGAGATCGAGAACCTCGAGCTGTGGCGGCAACTCGTGGCAGCCTCGGCCCGGCACCGGGTGGAATGGCGATGGGTACGGGGTCACGCGGATCACCCGAAGAACGAATATGCGAACGACCTGGCCATCGGTACGGCCAGATCAGGCGTGGACCATAGAGGTCTGGTGGAATCGGGATTCGACGAATGGCTGTCTCTGCAGATGGACCGCGGCATGTTCCTGGACTACCTGGACCTGCCGCCCGATGCCGCCTTCAAACCGGACCCCGCCGTGACGGCGGGGTCCTGAGTTCGTACGTCCTTACTCGCCGTCCGGCTCTTCTCCAGCACCTGACTCGCCATCCGGCGGAGTCTGCACTGGCACCGGGTTGGCCGGCGCAGCCTGACCTTCGGTCTCCAGCACCGAGGCCGGCGGAGCCGCGGGCTGACCGAATTCCTCCCGGAGGATCGACTCGGGGGGAGCCGACTGCCTGGCTGAAGCGACTGCGAGCAGCAACGCCAGAACCAGGTACGCGCCGCCCCCGATCCAGGTGGCGCGGGTCAAGAAGTTGGCCGCCTGGCGACCTCCCATAAACGAATCCGTGGAGGATGACGCTCCACCGAATTCGGCCGCGAGTCCTCCGCCTTTGCCCGACTGCAACAGTATGATCAAGATCAGCAAGAGCGCGATTACGCTGATCAACGCGACCAGTAAATTAAACATTCCACCTCTTCCGCGTGTGACAAAAAAGGTGCGGGCCATCGAACAGGGCCCGCACCGAATGCGAAATTAGGGATATCAGAGAAGCGAGTCAACGTCCAACCTGCCCGCGACCTTCCGCCTCCCGTCAGGCTCCACCGGCGCAAATCGCTGCGAAGCTCTCGGGGTCCAGGCTCGCCCCCCCGACCAGAACACCGTCGACTCCCGGAGCCTCGAGCAGAGCGTCGATGTTGCCCGGCTTGACGCTTCCACCATACAGAATCACGGCGTCCGCCCGTCCCCCGCAGCGATTGATCTCCTGTCGCACTACCGCGTGCGCCTGCGCTGCGTCGTCCGGCGATGCCGTCCGCCCCGTGCCGATCGCCCACACGGGCTCGTAAGCATACGTCAGCAGAGGAAGGCGATCAGCGGCCAGGCTGCTCAGCACGACCTCGATCTGACGGGACAGCACAGCCTCCAACTCGCCGGCCTCCCGCTCCTCGAGCGTCTCACCGACACACAGGACGGGTCTCAGACCCTCATCGATGATCCGGGCGACCTTGGCGGCCACCGTTGCATCGTCGTCACCAAATTCCCGGCGACGCTCGGAGTGGCCCGCCAGCGCCCAGCGGGCGCCGGCCTGCTTCGCCATCGGAGCCGACACGGCTCCCGTATGCGCCCCCGTCGTCTCCTGGTGCACGTCCTGGACACCCAGTTCCAGGTCGGGTCGCGACCGTGAAGAGGCGAGAAACGCGGCGACACTCAGGTACGGCGGAAAGAACACCACCCGCGCGTCCTGACGCACTCCGTGCAAGGCAGCGAACCTGTGCAGGAAGGACTGCGTCTCCTCGGGTCCCAGATGCATTTTCCAGTTTGCCGCGAACAGCGGTCTTTCAGCGTCTTGCATGATTCCTCAGGCCGGATCCAGGGCTTCGATTCCGGGCAGCGACCCCTGCGCCAGAAACTCCAGCGAGGCTCCGCCACCAGTGGACACATGGGACACCGCGTCGGTCAGACCGGCTTGCCGGATCGCTGCCGCCGAGTCCCCACCGCCAATGACCGTGAAGCCACCTGCGGCCGTGCACTCGGCCGTGGCGAGGGCGACCGAGACCGTGCCCGCGTCGAATCCGGGTTTCTCGAACAGGCCCATGGGACCATTCCAGAACACCGTCTCCGCCCCTCGCACGATCGCGGCAAACGCTTCGCGGCTTTCCGGTCCGATGTCGAGTGCAGCGAGATTCGAAGGGACAGAATCAGCGGGGACGACGACGGCCTCGCTCGCTTCCAGCGCACCCGGATCGGCCACCACCAGATCAGTTGGAAGCACCAGCGTGTCGCCTCCCGTGGCCAGGAAACGCTCTGCCAGGGCCACGGCGTCCCCTTCGACCAGCGATCGTCCCGTGCTGGCCCCCATGGCGGAGAGGAAGGTGTTGGCCATCGCTCCCCCAATCAGAACCCGATCCGCCGTCCCGAGGAACGTCTCGAGCAAGCCGATCTTGTCTCCGATCTTCGCCCCACCCAGGATCACGACAAAGGGCCTTGCGCCGCCGCTTCTCAATCCGCCGAGCGCCTCCAGTTCCCGCTGGACCAGAAGGCCGGCGACGGCCGGGCGCACGTGGTCCGCCACCCCCACGACGGATGCGTGAGCCCGGTGCGTACTGCCAAACGCATCGTTGATGAACACATCGCCGAGCCGGGCGAAGCGTGCGGCGAGGGCCGGGTCGTTGGTTGTCTCGCCGGAGAGGAAGCGCGTGTTCTCCAGAAGAAGGACCTCGCCCGGTTGCAGGTCCTTGCTCGCGCGGACGGCGTCGTCCGTATCGGTGGACGGCACGAAGCGCACGGGAGCGCCCAGCTCCGCCGCCAGGACGGGAGCCACCGGGGCGAGCGACATCGACGGCACGACCTGTCCCTTGGGACGACCGAAATGTGAGAGGAGGACGGGTCTCCCCCCGTTCGCCATTACGTGCCGGAGGGTCGGCAGCGTCGCGCGGACTCGCGTGACGTCTGACACAGACCCGTCGGCGGCGAGCGGCACGTTGTAGTCGACTCGTATCAGGACACGGCGCCCGTTCAGCTCCGAGGGCGCCAGGTCGGCCAGGCTCTTTCGTAGCACCTCCGCCTCCCCCTCAGAGGCTCTGCCCGATGGTCCGGGCAAGGTCGACACACCGCGTGGAGTATCCCCACTCGTTGTCATACCAGGAGATCACCTTGACCATGCGACCGCCGATGACCGACGTGGAAAGACCGTCGATGATCGAGCTGTGCGGATTGCCGACGTAGTCGATCGACACGAGGGGAGCGTCTTCGTATCCGAGAATGCCCTTGAGCGGGCCGGCCTCGGCGGCGCTTCGGAATGCCTCGTTGACCTCTGCCGCGGTCGTGTCTCGGCCCACGTTCGCGACGAGATCGACGATCGATACGTTCGGCGTCGGAACACGCATGGCCATCCCATCGATCTTGCCATCGACCGCTGGAATCACCAGGCCGGTGGCCTTGGCGGCGCCTGTCGTGGTCGGAATAATCGACACGGCCGCTGCTCTCGCTCTACGAAGGTCCTTGTGAGGAAGATCGAGGATCCTCTGATCGTTCGTGTAGCTGTGGACTGTCGTCATCAGGCCGCTCTCGAAACCGAACTCGTCGACCAGGACCTTGACCGCCGGCGCCACACAGTTCGTCGTGCAGCTGGCGTTGGAGATGATGTCGTGCGTCGCCGGGTCGTAGTCTCCCCCATTCACTCCCAGTACGAGGGTCACATCGGGGTCGGGCGCGGGAGCCGTGATCACCACCTTGCGGGCGCCGGCCTCAAGATGTTTGGCCGCATCCGCACGCTTGCGGAAGAGCCCGGTCGCCTCGAACACGACCTGGGCGCCGAGGTCCGCCCAGGGCAGGTCCGCCGGATTCCGAACGGAGAGCACGTCGAACCGTTCACCATCGATCACAAGGGCGTTGCCGTCTACGTCGACCTGTCCGTCGTAAACGCCGTGAACCGAGTCGTACTTGAACAGATGCGCCAGGGTCGCGGCATCCGTCAGATCGTTGATGGCCACCAGATCCAGTTCGCCCATACCCTGCTGCAGGGCCGAGCGGAGGATATTGCGACCGATCCGTCCGAATCCATTGATCCCGATCTTGACAGACATATGAGTGACTCCCGTCTGAGGGTTCCAGGTTGAAGAAACCATAGCTTGCACGTGAGAAGTGTCCTGCACAAGCCCCGTCGTCCGCTCGCGATCAGCTCGATTCCGCAAGAGGGTTCGTGCGGGCGAAACTGACGATGCCCAGGCACTCGGCTCCCGCCCTGCTCAAGGCTTCGGCACACGCCACGGCTGTCGCTCCGGTGGTGATGACGTCGTCCACGATGAGTACCTCTGAACCGGGGCCCACCGCCGATACCGAGGTCCGATTGAGCGAGTAGGCGTGCTCGGCGACCCTCTCGCGCTCCCGGCGGCCGAGCCGGGCCAGCGAGGGCCCGCCGCGCTTCCGGCGCAGAAGACATTCGATCGGCCAGCCTGTTCGGCGCGACAGCGCCTGCGCCAGCAGGTCCGCCTGGTTGAAACCCCGTTCACGCAGTCGAGCCCGGGTGAGTGGGACCGGAACCAGGACGGGAGTCCGCCCCGCCGCCAGGCGCTCGGCCGGCAGTAGCATGAGGTCTCCCATGAAGTCTGTGAGCCCGGTCCAGCCCCTGTACTTGAAACCTCGCACCAGTTCAGCGGCGGGTCCGACGTGAAGACAGGCTGACGCCGCCCTTCGCAGTGACGGTGGCCACGGGTGACACTCGGCGCATTCCCCGGGGGCCGGTCCCGAAATCACCCGGGTGAGTCCGCAGCGAGGACAAAGCGGAGGCGGAACGGGGGCGACGCGGGAGGCGCACAACCCGCACAATGGGGAGCCTCCGGCCGGAACCGCGGCCCGGCAAATGGCGCAGCCACATGGAATCAGGGCATCGATGAGGTACATGACGGACCGGGCAACGCCGGCTGACCGGACGCGCACGATTCAGCCGCTGGTCTCAGCGCGAGGCGTCGCCAGAGAAGGCACTCGCGGCCCGCCACATCTCCCGGGCCACGCTCGCCCTGTCGGGCAGCGGGCCGAGCCACCTCTCGAGACTCAGAACGGCCTGACTCACGAGCATCGATAGGCCATCGATCGCCTGAATGCCCATGGCGACGGCGTGACGGGTCCACTCCGTGCCC
>JBDHBK010000086.1:0-12930 GCA_039592635.1 Gemmatimonadota bacterium | reverse complement strand
GCTCTCGAACGCACCCGGCGCGATTTCGTAGTAGTCCTTCCGATCGCCCCGCACGCCCACCCGCCGGGCCAGTCCGAGCTCTTCGCAATCGCGGGCGTTGGTGCTGACAGAGGCTTTGCTGACGTGCAGCCGGTCGACCATCTCGTCCAGCGACAGGGGTCGCTCGGCCACCATCAGCAGTCCGAACAGGCGGCCGAAGGTGCGCGTCAGTCCCAGGCGCTCGATCGCCAGGCCCATGCGCTCGATGAACTGTCGGGTCTCGGGATTCGGCATGTTCATTCCCTCCACCCTCTACGTTACTCGTCCAGAACGTTTAGTCAATACTGAACGACATGAACTTAATGGAACGGTCAGGTGACAGACGACTCGACCGAATGGCGGCGGAACCACGAGAGCAGGTGGGCGAAGTCGGCCAGTTCAATTGGTTCGGAGCGCCCCTTTCAACCCTCGGCCCGCATCCCGTGTCTACTTTACAGTTAGACCTCATCCAGGCCTCACCGCCGAAAGCGAGCCCCGACGACATGATCGCCTCGTTCCTGTCCGACCTCCGCTTTGCCATCCGCCAGATGATCAAGAAGCCAGGATTCGCGATCATCGCCATCCTCACGCTCACCCTGGGAATCGGAGCGAATGCGGCGATTTTCAGCGTGCTCGACGCGGTCGTTTTGAGTCCACTGCGGTTTCCAGAGCCAGAGCGCCTGGTCCGCATCTACGAGGCGGACGCCCAGAGTTCGGCGGCCGGCATCGGCTATCTGACGGTACCTGGTTTCCTTGACCTGAGACGCGACACGGAGGGAGTCGAGCACCTCGCGGCCATCTACACCTACCGCGAGGCGGGACGGGATCTGACGGACGGTGAGGTGCCGAGGCGAATCCAGGTCCTCCCGACGAGCGCTGGATACTTCGACGTGTGGGGCATCTCGCCGCTGCTCGGTCGTGGCCTCGACGTGGACGAGGAGCGTGAGGACGCCAACGTGGTGATCCTCAACTACCGGCTGTGGCAGTCGCATGCGGGCGCCGATCCCAACGTGCTCGGGACGACGATCCGCCTGGATGGAGTGGCGTATACGGTGATCGGCGTGGCGCCGGCCGGCTTCCGTGACGCGGTGGTCGGTGACGTCGATGCCTGGGTGCCCCTCGATCTCGCTGAGGGCGAGTACTCGAGGCAGAACCACTTTCTGTCACTGATCGGACGACTGGACCGAGGGGTCTCTGTCGAGCAGGGGCAGAGCTACGTCAGCGCCGTGAATGCGCGGATCGTGGAGGAGCACGACGAGGTCAACGACTCGCAGTTGATGCGGGTGGTGTCGCTGCACGACGACGTGGTGGGTTCCACGGATACTATGCTCCGAATCCTGATGGGCGCCGCGGGCCTGGTCTTGCTGATCGCGTGCGTCAACGTCGCGAATCTGTTCCTTGCCCGCAGCCTGGGCCGACGGCGCGAGATAGCCATCCGATCGGCGCTCGGCTCGGGCCGTGGACGGCTGGTTCGCCAGTTCTTCGCCGAGAGCCTTCTCGTGGCGACCCTGGCGGGCCTGGCGGGCCTGGTCGTCGCGCACCTGGGAGTCCGGTTTCTGCTCTCGATCCGTCCCGAAGCCGTGGCCCGCTCTCAGGAAGTGGGAATCGACGCGCGGCTCCTGCTGTTCGCCGGCCTGGTCACGGTGCTCACGGCGCTCCTGTTCGGCCTGGTTCCGGCCCTGCGCGGCTCCCGTGTGGACCTGACGTCCGACCTGCGCGAGGGTTCTAGAGGAATGGCGGGAGGCAAGCGATCGACCCGCGTGCGCGCGGCGCTGGTCGCCACGCAGGTGGCCCTGGCCCTGGTCCTGCTTATCGGGGCGGGAATTCTGATCAAGAGCTTCGCGGCCCTCCAGGGGCAGGACTACGGATTCGACTCCTCGGATCTCCTGACCTTCGAGGTCCACCTGCCGGAGGCCCGATACGAGGATCCGGTCCTCCGGGTCGATTTCCACCAGAGGTTTCACGAGGCTCTGCGATCGATTCCGGGGGTGGAATCCGTGGCGGCCACATCGTGGCTCCCTGCCGCGGGGCCCTACCACGATTGGGGCTTCCGGTACGAGGACGCGGAGGGGGACCTCGATTGGGAAGGCGCCCAGATGAGGATCATCGAGGGCGACTACTTCGAGACGATGGGCATTCCGCTGCTCGGCGGGCGGACCTTCAACGAAGGCGATGGCGAAGATGCTCCGCCCGTGATGGTCATCAGCGAGACGGCAGCCCGGATTGCCTTTCCCGACCAGGACGCCGTGGGCGGACGGTTCTATTCAGCCGACACCGTGCGAACGGTCATCGGCGTGGTGCCCGACGTGGCGTTCGACGCCCGGGGGAGCCGAAAATCGAAGATCTACATCCCGCATACCGAGTACGGAGACGACCGCAACTGGGCCCTGGTCCAGGTGGTCAAGACGAATGCCGGACTCGGGGTTCTCCCGCAGATCAGGCGGGAGCTGGACGCCATCGATCCGGAGCTCGTGATCTACCGGGCCAGGTCCATGGAGCAGGTTCTCGGGCGACACATGGAGAGCGAGAAGTTCGCTCTCACTCTGATGGGGATCTTCAGCGGAGTGGCGCTCCTTCTGGCGGCGATCGGGGTGTACGGCATTCTCTCGTATTCCGTCAGCCAGCGAACCCGTGAGTTCGGGATCCGGATGGCGCTCGGCGCGACGACGGGCGCCGTGCGGCAGCGCGTCCTGGGCCAGGGCGCGATTCTGGCGGGATTCGGTCTTCTCACAGGACTGCTCGGAGCCTTCTGGCTCAGCAAGCTGCTTCAGAGCATGGTGTTCGGGGTGAGCGTGACGGACCCGGCGATCTTCGCGCTGGTGACCCTGATCCTGGCACTCGTCGCACTCGCGGCTGGCTACGTGCCGGCGCGGAGGGCCACGAAGGTCACGCCGATGCAGGCGCTGCGCGAGGAATAGACTCTTCGCGCTTCCCCCCGGTATGTTCAGGGCATGGCTTCTCGAGGTCGACCCGCTCCAGGACGCCGGAGAGGGAGATTGCTCGCAGTTCTGCTGGTCCTGGTTGCCACGGCCATCTCGCTGGGAATCCGTGGGACTGCCCGCTCCCAGCAAGAGGCCGGAGTATCCGCCCTGGTTCATCCGGGGGACTGGGGCATCGTCGATCTCGACGCCGTGCGGGGCGGGCAGATAGGCCTGATCCAGGAATCAGAGGGAATCCGCCTCGAGGTGTATCGCCTCCGGGATGAGCCACCGCGCGAGTTCCCGCCCGGCCGGCTGAGCGCCGAACCTGCCCTCTCGGGCAACAGCTTCGTCGTGTCCGACTTTCATTCGGGGGTCCGGAACCAGCTCGGCGGTCTGTTCAGTGCGTTCGCCCAACCTCCGTCGGAGGCTCGGATCGCGCTCGCCGATGCCCCGGATGGCCGCAGAGGGCTGCGGCTCACGTTCGACAGGGCGGCCAAGGAGTTCTGTGGCGCCTGGATCCACTTCTTCGACATCACGAGTCCGCCGGACGAGAGGGTGTACCTGGACGCTCGCCGACTCTCCACGCTGAGCTTCTGGGTGCGCGGCGCCCGGGGGGGCGAGCGGCTGCAAGTGAAGGCGGCAGACCGCGAGTGGGAGCGCCTCGGAGATGCGGTGGCCATCGGAGATCTCGGCGACTTCCTTGTCTCGGGGCGGGTCGAGTCCGGCTGGCAGCAGGCCGTGATTCCCCTGGACCGGCTGCCGGCGAGACTCGATCGGTCGGCTCTCGCCTCCCTGGTGCTGGAGGGCACGGGGCCCGGGCGCGGCGAAGTCTACTTGAGCCGGCTGGCTCTCTCGCGCGGGCCGGTGCCGCTACCCTCCCTGCCGGCCCCGGTGGCTGTTCCCTCCGAGGCGAACCCCGGCCCGGCGGCGACGTGGGTCTGGAACACGGCCGGTTATCTGGGCCAGCCCGAGCGGCAGGACAGCCTGGGCCGCTTCCTGTCGAGCCACGGCTTCGGGACGGCCTTCATGCAACTCGTGGCGGCGCGCAGCGGCTCAATCACATCCCGGGGCCTCGAGCCAGATCATCGGCTTCGGCATCTCGTGAGCGCGCTGCACGCATCCGGTATCCAGGTATACGCGCTCGACGGAGCGAAAGAGCTCGCCCTTCCGGCGAATCACGGTGCCGTTCTCGCCACGATCCGCAACGTCCTGCGCTACAATGAGCGCGTCGCCGCGGCCGAGCGCTTCGATGGGATACGATACGACATCGAGCCCTATTTGCTTCCGGGCTTCCACGGCCCCCGGCGCGCCGAGATCATCCAGGGCTACCTGGAGGTGCTCGCACGCGGTGCGGCGCTCGCTCGGGAGGGCGGGCTGCGATTCGGAGCCGACATTCCATTCTGGTTCGATTCTCCGGACGAAGTGACGTTCGAGCGGGTAACGGCGGAGTTCAGGGGTGAGCGCAAGCCTGTGAGCGAGCACGTCATCGACCTCGCCGATGATGTCGCTGTGATGGCCTACCGGACTGCTGCCTTCGGAGCGGACGGCATCCTCAGGCAGGCGGAAGGTGAGGTTCACTACGCCACACGCGCCGGCAAGCGCGCCTGGATCGCTCTGGAGACGGGCTTGCTGCCCGACGAGACGCTGGTCGAGTTCGCCGGCGAGCCGGTGGATGACCTGGATGAGCTTCCGCCCGAGACGGGTGCCATCGGGTTGGCCTCCGCAGGCGACTCCGCGCTCGTGCTGTGGAGGCCGCCGCGGACTGCGGGCTCGGAATACCGGCTTCTCGAGGGCGAAGTCGATTCCGCCCTCTGGTGGCCGATCGCACGACGGGTAGCCGTCCCCGCAGACAAGCTGAGCTTCGCCGGACCCGGACTCGACGCTATGCGGATCGCGATGGGCGAGACGGCTCGCGAGTTCTCGCACCTGGGAGCTTTCGCAGGCTTCGCGATCCACTATTCGGCGAGCTACGGGGCCCTGCTGAATCGGGAAGCTCCCTAGTCTGGCTGGCCGGCCGTGACCGGCCTACTCTTCTTGCAGGTTGGGCGGCATTGCGGCGGACGAAAGGCAGCGCGCATGCATCCTCCCGAGGTCACTTCGATGGCGCCGGAGCCCGAGCCCGCTCGGGAGGCTCCCTCCATTGGCGACCAGTTCGTCCCGCAGGATCTACTTCCGGATATCGGCAGAGCGTGGACGGCTTTTTACGCCTTCGTGGCGGTCGCGCTGGCCCTGTTGTTCCTGGCGCTGCGCCGCTTTCCCGAGGTCCGGTTCGGCGACTTCGCGGTGCTCACAGCAGCGGCCTCCGCCCTGGCCCTAATCGCTGGAGTCCTCACGCTCGTCCGCCACTTCTCCAGGCCCAACAACTACCTGTTGCTCATCGGTGCGGCATTCGTCGGCGTAAGTGTTCTCGATGCCTATCATGCGCTCATAACGTCCGCGTATTTCGTCCAGTGGTTCCCCTCGGCCCCGGAGCGGCTGGCGGCCTGGAGTTGGACCACGTCGCGGCTGTTTCTCTCTGTCATGCTGCTTGCGAGCCTGGCTGCCGGCCTGCGCGAGGAGCGGATGGGCCCCGCGGGGCGCATCGAGGCGCGGAGCATACTGGACGAAGTCGTGCTCCTTGCGCTCGTTTCGCTGGGATTCTTCATATTCGTTCCGCTACCGCCGGCGTACCATCCGGAGTGGCTCATCCACCGCCCGCAGGCGCTGGTGATCGCGACGATCTTCCTTGCCGCCCTGGTCGGATACGTGAGGACGGGGCTGTGGCGGCGAAGTCCGTTCGTGAAGTGGCTGGTGATGGCCCTGATCATGTCGTTCATGAGCGAGGCCCTCTTCGTCCCGTATTCGGCCTTTCCCAACGACCTGATGTCGGCGGCCGCTCACCTGCTCAAGATCGCGGCGTACGCCTGTGTTCTGGCCGGCGCGATCGAGAGCACCTTCCGCCTCTTTCGGCGGGTTGAGGAATCAGGTCTGGAGCTGGAGCGCGCGAACGCCGAGCTGGAAGCCGCCGATCGGGCCGTGCGAGACTATGCGCGTCGACTCCAGAACTCGAACGAGGAATTGGAGCAGTTCGCGTACGCGGCTTCGCATGACCTGCAGGAGCCGCTCCGCATGATCGGCGGGTACACGCGCCTTCTGGCCAGCAAGTACGGCGACGGCCTCGACGAACAGGCGAACCGGTACATCGGCCAGACGGTCGACGGCGTGGATCGCATGCAGAAGCTGATCGACGATCTCCTCAGCTACTCACGGGTGGAGACCCATGGGAAGCCCTTCGAGGAAGTCGACGCGAAGAGCGCCTTCGACTGGGCGATCGCCAACCTGGAGGTCGCCCTCGAGCGATCTGACGCCCGGGTCACGTGTGACGAACTGCCCAGGGTCACCGCAGAGCCGACCCAGCTCGGTCAGCTGTTTCAGAATCTGATCTCGAACGCCATCAAGTACGGGCCCGAAGACGGGTCGGAAGTCCACGTCGGCGCGATTCGCGAGGAAGACGGCTGGCGCTTCTCGGTATCCGACAACGGCGTCGGGATCGCCGAGGAGGACCTGGAGCGCGTATTCGAGCTCTTCCGCCGGCTCGAGTCCGGGTCCTCGGAGCCGGGGACTGGAGTCGGCCTGGCGGTCTGCAAGCGGATCGTAGGCCGGCACGGTGGGCGGATCTGGGCGGAGTCCGAGCCGGGCCAGGGCTCGACGTTCTACTTCACGCTTCCCGACCAGGGACAAACGCCTGCCTGACGAGAACTCGACCCCTTCACTTCCACTACGTACCTCGCAGAATGCCGGTAGTTCGCCGCGCATGTTTTCATACCGTCTGCACTATGTTGGCATGCGCGTCGTAAGCTATTGCCGTGTAAGATATTTACGATTTCATGTCGTCCACGGTTCATATGGGAGCCGATCGGCCTGCCTCTTGCCCCCCAGGCGCGGAGATCGGCATGAAGGTGGATCCACGGTTGCAGACGGTCGCGGCACTCGTGCTCGACTCGGACGCGGAGTTCGTGGAGAGGCTCGCGGAACGCATGTCGAGCCTGGGGTGCCACATCGAGTCCGTCAGCGCTCCCGAACACCTTGAGGAGGGACTGCGGGAGTATCGCCCGGCGTGCCTGGTTCTTGATCGGGACGAGCCGGAAGGCGACGCCCTGGCGATCCTCGGTAGCCTGCGCGCGTCCGCGGACTGGGCGGCGATTCCGATCTTCGTGACGGGCCGTCGCCTGGGCACGGACGCAGCCCTTGCTGCCTTCGGAGCCGGAGCCGACGCAGCCCTGTCCAAGACGCGGTCTGAGGGCATGGCTGAGCTGGCGGCGCGGATCCTGGGCGCGGCCCGCAGAGACAAGGAATCGACACATACTCCTGTCGCCCCTCCCGTGCACGAAACCTCGGACGTCGTGCCGGATGACGTCGTACCCGATGTCGTGGTAGTCGAGGACGATGTCGCCCTGATCGAGATGCTCAGCTACTCGCTGGGGAACCAGGGCTACGAGCTCGCCTTCTTTGCTAACGGACGCGAGGCGCTCGAGGCGCTGCTGGAAATGCGCACGGGCTCCCGCAAGCCCGTCGTCCTCCTCGATGTCGACCTGCCAGGCATGGATGGGTTCCGCCTCCTCCAGGAGCTCTCCTCGAATCGGCCGGGGGACTTCCAGGTCATCATGGCCACGATGCACAGCACCGAGGCGGCGCAGGTGCTGGCCATCGAATCCGGAGCGCTCGACTACATCGTGAAGCCGATCAGCCTCCCGATCACGCTCGCCAAGATCGATCGCCTGGTGCAAGCGGGGGTGAGCCTTTGAGCACCAGTGTACTGGCGACGATCGCGATATCGCAGGGCTTGTTCATCGGGCTGCTTCTGGTCCTGCTCGTCTCGCGACGCCTGGTCCTGGGCGCTCTTTCAAACCGGGCGCGGCAGTACGGCGAGCTGGCAACACGTGCCGTGAGCCGCTGGCTGGCGGGCGATGTGGACGACGAGCACCTGCGCACGCGCCTGGAGCCGCTCTCGTTTTCTCATCTGTCCTGCTTCCTCCAGAAACTCTCGGCGCAGGTGGGGGGCGAGCACTGGGAGCGTCTCACCAAGGTCGCGCGGGGCACGAGTTGGTATCTCAGCGTCTGCGCCAGGGCCGGCTCCAGACTGTGGTGGAGGCGGTTGCAGGCGGCAAGAGCCTTGCGGGTGGTGGGCAGCAAGGAAGACCTCTCTCGGATCGAGGCGCTGCTGCGCGACGACGCGGTCGCGGTCCGGCGGGCCGCCGTGTGCTGCCTCAGGCGCGTCCAGTCGGCCGACCTGGCCGAAGCGGCTCTGGACATGGCCGCGCGCGAGCCCAGGGTCTTGAGGGACCAGATCCTGGAGACTCTGGCGCACGGGCAGGGTGAAATCGTCGAAGCGCTGATCACGAGACTGCAGGGCGACGAACGGGAGCAGCTGCGGACGGCGCTGCGCCTCGCCGGCTTACTCGACATGCCAATCCTGCTGCCCCACGTCCTTGCGCACGTCAGCGCGCCCGACCTCGAGGTACGCATCGCGGCCGCGCGAGCCCTCGCTTCCTACCCGCATGCCTCCTCCAGTGCCGCCCTGGAGGCCCTGCTGGATGATCCGGCCTGGCAGGTGCGGGCTCAGGCAGCGGCGGCCCTGGGCGAGATCGGCGCCCGTGAGACGCTGGCTCGACTCGACCACGCCCTGACCGACTCGAGCTGGTGGGTGCGTCTCCGCGCTGCGCTCGCCCTCCGGCGCCTGGGACGCGACGGTCTGGCGGTTCTCGAGGCGCGCCATCCGGAGGACGACCGGTACGCGTTCGAAATGGCCCGCTACGTCCTGGAGCTGGATGCCGCGGCCATCGCCGAGTACTCGGGCGCCCACGTGGTCGACTACGCCGAGGCGCCTGCCTCGGAACACGCGGCGTAGGGCGCCATGGAATTCGCCAGCTGGCTCGTCTCGACCGTCGACTCCGGGATCATCTGGTACTTCCTGGCCGTCAATTCCTTCTACGGCCTACTTCTGCTGCTCTCCATCCCGGAGATCTGGAAACACTGGAAGCTCGCGAGCACCGAGGACGTGAACCGACTTCTCGGCTCCGAGGTCCTCCCGCCGATTTCCGTCCTGATGCCCGCCTACAACATGGAGAGCAGCATCGTCACGAGCGTCCGGGCGCAGCTCGCGCTGACGTATCCGCGGCACGAGGTGGTACTGATCAACGACGGCTCGGTGGACAGCACGTTCGAGAGACTGTGGCGGGCATTCGAGCTCTACGAGGTGCCTCCTGCCATCCCGAAACGAATCCCGACGGAGCACGTTCGCGGATACTACCGCTCGCGGTCGGACGCCGGCCTGCTGGTCGTCGACAAGGAGAACGGCGGCAAGTCGGACGCGCTCAACGCGGGCCTGGGGGCTGCCCGCTATCCCCTGGTGCTGGCCGTAGACGCCGACACCATGGTGGAACCGGATGCCCTGTTGCGCCTGGCCCGCGTGTTCGTGTCCGGTCGTCCGGTCGCCGGAGCGGGGGGCACGATACGCGTGGCCAACGGATGCAAGATCGAAGACGGACGGGTGACCGAGGCGCGTGTCCCCCGTCGCTTTCTTCCGGGGGTGCAGGTGCCCGAATACCTGCGGGCTTTCCTTTTCGGGCGCCTGGGGTGGAATCGCCTCGGGGGCAATCTGGTCGTGTCGGGGGCGTTCGGGCTCTTCCATCGGCAGTACATGCTGGAGATCGGGGGATACGCCACGGACAACGTGGTGGAGGACCTGGACCTGGTCGTACGGCTGCACAGGCACCTGAGACACATTGGCGAACCGTACGAAATTTCGTTCATCCCGGACCCGGTTGCCTGGACCGAGGTGCCCTCCGATCCGCGCACCCTGGGCCGCCAGCGGGAACGCTGGCATCGGGGACTAATCCTCACCATGGCTCGCCACCGCCGCATGCTGTTCAATCCGCGGTACGGAACGGTTGGAACCGTGATGTTCCCCTTCTTCTTCTTTGGAGAGATGCTGGCGCCCGTGGTCGAGCTCGTAGGGTACTTACTGACCATACTGGGGCTCGCCTTCGGACTGGTAGACCTCGAGGTCGCCCTGCTCTTCTTCGCCGCTGCCCTGGGCTACGGGATGCTCCTGTCCGTATGGGCGGTGATCCTGGACGAAGTCACGTTCCGCTCCTACCCGAAGCACAGCGATTTCGCGTGGATGCTGCTGTTCGCGTTCCTCGAGCCGTTCGGGTATCGCCAGCTCACCGTGGTCTGGCGGTTGCGAAGCTTCTGGAGCGCCTTCCGGAAGCGGACGCACTGGGGAGAAATGAGGCGCACCGGGTTCCAGAACGAGCACGATGTCGCAGCGTAGACCTGCCGTCGCCGGCCCCGGGGTCCTGATCGCTCTGTTCACCGTGGGATGCAACGGATCCGGGGCTCCGCCGGTTGAATGTCCGTTGGAACTCGACGCGATGGTCACGCAGGGATGGGATTCCTATCGCTCCGGAGCACTTGAAACTGCGGCGGAATCGTTCCGCACCGTGGTGGGGTGCGCTGAAGAGCGCCCGGACGCCCTGAACGGTCTGGCGTACTTGGCCTTGCGCCGGGATTCCGCTTCGCTGGCGCGTGACTTGTTCGATCAGGTGCTCGAATCGAGCCCACAGGACGTGGACGCGCTCGCCGGTAGAGCCCTGGTCGCGGTCCGCGATGGCGACCGCGATCGAGCTGCCGGCCTGTTCCGCAAGGTACTGGATCTCCAGCCCGAGCACGCCGAGGCACGGGAGTACGTGGACCAACTCGAGGCGTACACGAGTCCTCCCGACCGTGGTCCTCCTCCCGACCGGCCGGATTCGACCGTGTATCCCGCGCGGACGCGCGGCGACCGTTTCGAGATCCGGACGGAGGACGGCTGGGAGCCCTTCTATATCAAGGGCGTCAACCTGGGGGCGGCGCTTCCAGGAAAGCACCCGAGCCAGTTTCCCGACTCGGCGACCTACTCCGGGTGGATCGGCGGCATGGCCGAGATGGGCGCGAACGTCATCCGGGTCTACACGATTCACCCACCGCACTTCTATCAAGCTCTTTACGAACACAACACGGCGAATCCGGACGAGGCGCTGTGGCTCATGCACGGAGTGTGGGCCGAGCCACCGCCGCAGGGAGACTACCTCGACGGGGACTGGGAATCGGACTTCTTCGACGAGATGAGACGCTCGGTCGACGTGCTCCACGGCTGGGCCGTGATTCCCCCCGTGCCGGGGCACGCGTCGGGTCAGTACACGGCCAACGTATCCGCATGGACGCTCGCTTACCTCATCGGCCGCGAATGGGAACCGTCCTCCGTCATCGAGTTCAACGAGCGCTACCCGGCCCTGAGGGAATGGCACGGGCGCTATCTGGAGCTCAGCGACGGACTCCCGATGGATGCCTGGCTCGCGAAGGCGTGCGAAGAGCTGATCGCATACGAGATGGGCACTTTCGGAGCACAGCGCCCGATCGCGTATACCAACTGGCCCACACTCGACCCACAGACGCACCCGACCGAGACCACGGTGGACGAGGAGCTCCGGCTTCGCAGAGATCTCGGGGAGCGCGTACGGCGCATCCCGCGCGAGTACGACAACGACGCCGTAGGGCTCGACGCCTCGCTGGTCCGTCCTACGGAGGAGTTCCCGGCCGGCTACTACGCTGCGTTTCACGCGTACCCGTATTACCCGGACTTCATGGCGCTGGACCCCGGTCATCGGACCGCACTGGGACCCGAGGGGCTCTCGAACTACTTCGCGTATCTCGCCAGCCTGAAGGAAGCCCTTCCCGACCTGCCCGTAGTGATCGCCGAGTACGGCGTGCCAGCTAGCATCGGCATCGCGCATCTCGAGCCGCTGGGATGGCACCACGGTGGCCACGACGAGGCGGCGATGGCACGCATCAATGCCCGTCTCACGAGGGAGATCGCCGATGCCGGGATGGCCGGCGGCGCACTGTTCGCGTGGATCGACGAGTGGTTCAAGAAGAACTGGATCGTGATCGACTTCGAGATACCGCTCGACCGGAACCGGCTGTGGCTGAACCGGATGGACGCAGAGCAACACTACGGTGTGATGGCGATGGAGGCGGGTCGTGGTCCCGAGGGAGACACGTTCGAGGAACGGCAGCGGGCGTGGAGCGACGTGCACCCCCTCTACGATGCCGAGGGCGGTCCGACCCTGCGCGCGGTCGCGGATGAGGCTTATCTGTGGCTCACGGTCGAGCTCGAACGGGGCGCCAAAGTCGATGAAGTGCTGGTCGGGTTCGACACGCTCGAGCCCGAGAAGGGGGATTTCGAGTGGCCGGGCCGGGAGGCCCCGAGCTCTCCGGTGGGGCTCGAATTCGTGCTCCGCGTGACGCCGGGAGAAGCGCGGCTGGCGGTCGATCCCGCCTCGAACCCGATACGCCTGGACACCGTGCGACGGGGCCTCGACGAAGAGCGCCTGCGTACTCCGGGACTGATGACGACACCGCCCCCTGGCTCGTTTTCCGGCCGCCTGGAGGCTTGCTACAGGCGCCCGCTGCAGACGGTGGCCAACGACGACGGGCGGTATGACTCGATGCGCGTCGTCACCAATCGGCCCCGGTTCACGAGGAGCGGCGAGGAGTTCGCCGCGCTGGGCTACGACCGGGGACTGCTCGAGCCTGGACCACCACCGGATGGGTCGTGGGAATGGGAATGGGACGGGGACGGGCACGGCGGTGTCATCGAGGTCCGAATCCCGTGGACCCTGCTCAACGTCACCGACCCCAGCCAACGCCGGGTCCTGGCCGATCGGGGCGATGTGGCCGATCCGTGTTCCGGAAATGTCCAGGTGGAGTTCGGCACGCGAAGCGTGGATGACATCCGCCTGGTGGCCGCGGTCCGCGGGAAGTCGAAAGAGTGGCGGTCCCTTCCAGCTTCCGGATTGGCGACCGATGTGGCCGCATTCAGTTGGCCGACCTGGGAAGAGCCGACCTGGAGATCCCGACGACGGCCCGTGTTCGAGGAAGTGCGAGCGGTCTTCGATGGACTCGCTCC
>JBDHBK010000085.1:0-7017 GCA_039592635.1 Gemmatimonadota bacterium | reverse complement strand
CGCGGCGATCAATACGACCATCGCCGCCTGCGTAGTCAGGTTGTCATCGTGCTCCACTTCCTCGTACGTCGCGATGTCCAGCATCGCGGCGCCCCTCATTCGATCCCACATGCTGCGTTCGGCCATAGTGTAGCTCCCGCGCTGAGGTGACTCCGTCAGTATGTCTCTATGTCTTTGCGTCTGTCGATCCGTCGGCCCAGGCGTCCGCAGCTCGGGCCGTCTCGATTCCTGCCTGCTCGTCTACGGTCAGCAGGATCAGGGCTCCTGCCAGGAAGAAGACGATCAGGCTCGCCACCGCCACGCGCATCCCGAACGGAACCGCGAGCGCTCCGAGGATCATCGGGCCCATGAAGGACGTGACCTTCCCCGAAAACGCGAAGAAACCGAAGAACTCGCCCTTGTGCTTCTCCGGCACGAAACGGCCCATGAGTGAGCGGCTGGCGGACTGGTTGGGTCCGACGAAGATCCCGATCAGAACACCTGCCGCCCAGAACCAGGTCTTGCTCGGGGCTGCCACGGCGACCGCAGTGGCCGTGATGAGTCCGACCAGCGTGATCAGCAGGGTGTTCTTCCCTCCCAGCCTGTCGTCTACGAATCCGAAGCCAAGCGCTCCGACCCCGGCTACCACGTTGAGGACGATCCCGAAGATGAGGACCTCTCCCGGGTCGAACCCGAAGGTCGCCTGCGCGTAGATGGCTCCGAAGATGAACACGGTCACCAGGCCGTCGTTGTAGATCAGTCGGGCCAGCAGGAACTTCACGATCTCCCGGTAGCGCTTCACCTCGGTGAACGTGTGCTTCAACTCGCGAAAGGCGCCCGCGACGTCCACCCTGGCCGTCTTCGGCTGGGTCTCCCTGACGAAAAGGAACATCGGGATGCTGAACACCACGATCCACACCGCGACCAGGATGTTCGTGGCTCGGACGTTGAAGTTGTCCGCCGTGGGAAGGAAACTGATGCGCGTCGCGTCCTCGACGAACAGGAACAGGGCCAGGACCATCACCACCAGGCCACCGATGTACCCGATGCCCCAACCGTACCCCGACACGCGGCCGATCCGGTCTTCCGTGACCAGGTCTGGCAGAAACGAGTTGTACAGGACGGTTGCCATTTCGAAGGCCACGTTCGCGACCACGTAGATCGTCAGCGCCTTGAGGACCGCGTGGCTGTGGGTCGGCGATACGAAGGCTAGCAGGGCGGTGAATCCGGCGCACACCAGGGTCATCAGGATCAGGTAGCGGCGGCGCCGGCCGCTGCGATCCGCTACCGCGCCCAGAATCGGAGACAGGAGGGCGACGAGAATGGCGGTGGCGATGACGCCGCGCGACCAGAGTGCCACCCCCATTTCCTCAGTCGGGGCGAAGGCCCGGGCGAAGTAGGTGTTGTAGATGAATGTGCCGACGAGCGTGTTGAACGCAGAGATGGCCCAGTCGTACGAGATCCAAGCGCGAACCGCCCGTCGATCGTTCATGTCTTGTACCATTCCAGTGCGAGATCCGCGGCAGGCTCGATACGGTCCCTCAACGCCTGCAGATCAGCCGGACTCATGGGCTCGAACTCCCGCGCCAGGCGCGCGTTATGGCGCACCAGGTCCGGCCTCTCCATTCCGACGACCGCTACGTTCACCGGCAACGACCACACATACCTCAGAGTCTCCTCGATCGTGCAGATCCCCTCGCGCAGAAGGCGTCCGTCCGCCGATGTCTTCATGGCGATCATTCCGATGTCCCTCGCCACGATATCTACGAGGACCTGTCGTTGGAAGCTCCGCTGGTGGTAGTCGATCGGGTTGATCGGGAATTGGAACGTGTCGAACTGCCAGCCGTCGTCCCAGTACTCGAGGGCCCGGCGGTGCGCGGCGGGCGTCACGTGACCCGTGACGCCGACGAAGCGCACCAGGCCTTCTTCCCGGGCCCGCATGATGTACTCCATGGCTGCGCCGGAGCGGAATGCGCGGTCCACGTCCTCCACGCTCTTCGTGCTGTGCAGCTGCCAGACGTCCAGGTAGTCGGTGCGCAGGCGCTCGAGACTGCCCTCCAGGTGCCGTCGGGCGCTGTCGGCGCTCCGGTCGCGCGGCGAGTGCGTCTTCGTCATGATCATGACGTCGGACCGGACGCCCTCCAGGGCAGCCCCCAGCCAGCGCTCGGCCTTGCCGTTCTGGTAGGACTCCGCGTTGTCGAAGAAGCGGACTCCTTCCTCGAGAGCGGTCTCCACCAGTACCCGGGCGGCGGACTCGGACTCGGCCCGGCCGACATGGTGTCCGCCGAGCGCAAGGATCGGAACGTCCAGGCCGGTGCGACCGAGGCGTCGAGTGGGAAGCGTCGTCGGCGGCAGGACGCCGCGCCCGAGAGGTTTCGCGGCAGAAGCGTCGCGGCTCACGCCCGGAATCCCCAGTCCGGCCATCACCGCGGCTATCGAACGTGCGAACGTGCGTCTATCCAAAGCGCCCCTCCTCGGTGGGAGGAGCGCAATGTAAGCCCCTTACCGGCGCTGCGGGAAATTCATTCCCGTCAGGGCAGCAGCGACACCGCCTCCGGCTCTCCCTCGGCTTCCGGCACCAGCCTGACTTCGACGTAGTTGTCGAAATCGAAGTACAGTGCGGCCGCTTCGCCGATTGCCTCGGCCGTGAGCTCGTCGACCAGGCGGTCGTAGTCGAGGATCAGCCTGAGATCTTCGTCGTTCCGATCGTACACGTTGAGTACCGACAGCCAGAAACCGTTTTCCCTGAGATCCGTCTCGCGCTGCCGGCGCTGGGTCTCCTTGACCTTGGCCAGGTTGTCCTCCGACGCGCCGTACGTCGCCAGGCTGTCGATCGCCGAGAAAGCGGCCTGCGTCAGCTCGTCCAGCCTCTCGGGATCGGCTCCGAACGCAACGCGCAAGCTGTACCGTTCGCGCGGCTCGCGTGATCCGGATCCGTATGCTCCTACGCCGTACGTTCCGCCCATGTCTTCGCGCAGGATCTCGCGCAGCATGTTGCGGAGGACCTCGGTCATGGACTGCAGCGTGTAGCGGTTCTCCCGATCGAAATCGAAGTCCCCGGTGAAGATCAGGGTCTGACGGCCCTTGGGCTCGAGTCCCTTCTTCACCGTGCGCTGGACCACTCCGGTCGGCGGCTCCATCCCGACATCGCGCCACGTTTCCTCACGGCCCGACGACGGAAGCGCGGCCAGGTACTGTTCCACCAGGGGCAGCAGCTCGTCCGGAACGAACGCGCCCACCAGGGTGAACGTGAAGTCGCTCGCATCGGCGAAGCGATCGCGGTAGAACTCCAGCGCAACGTCGAGGTCGATCTTGTCGAGCATGTCTGCCGTCGGCGGCAGGTACCTGGCGTGATACTGCGCCATCACGGCGCCCACGGAATCGCCGTAGACCGCCTCCGGGCTCGCGCCCCGGTTCGCCAGCACGGTGCCCATGCGCGAGCGGAACGCCGCGACAGCGGTCGCATCACGCCGGGGTGCCGTGAAGTACAGGTACACCAGCTGGAACAGGGTCTCCAGGTCCTTCGGAGAGGCGCTCCCGGACATTCCCTCGCCCAGTTCCGAGATCGAGGGACCGACCGATACGGCCTTCCCGGCCAGCTTCTTCTGCAAGTCCACGGCACTGAACTCACCGACGCCGCCGATGCTCACGAGCGTGGCCGCCCACGATGCCGACTCGTAGACATCGTCCGACGAGAGCGAGGTGCCTCCCGGGCTCCTGCCGTTGAACAGTACCTCGTCTTCCTTGAAGTCGGTCGGCTTCAGGATCAGCCGCGCGCCATTGCTCAGCTTCCAGATCTCGACGCCGAGCTCGGGTATCTCCTCGCGAGCCACGACCGATCCGGGGACGGGCAGTTCCGCGAGCAGGGGAAGGTCCGAGCCCTCGTCTGCCCAGGGCTCGATGTCGGCTGCTACCGCCGCTCCGAACACCGCGGCGAGGGCTACTTCGTCGGGCACGTTGACGCCATCCTTCTCAGGCGAGGCGGCCAGGATGACGCGGTTCTCATCGCCGATCCACTCGCGAGCGACATCGTTCACCTCGCTCAGCTCGATCGACGGAAGGAAACGTCGGGCCAGTGCGTACTCGTACTCGATCCCCGGGATCGGCTCCGCGTTCAGGAACGCTCGTACGTACTCGGAGGCCAGTCGCGAGGATTCGCGCTTGTCGCGCTCGGTGTACGCGCGCTCGTACGAGCGCAGCACGTCCGCCTTCTGACGTTCCAGCTCCGACTTGGTGAAGCCGTAGCGAGACACCCGTTCGGCCTCCACCAGTACCCGCTCGAGTCCCTGTTCGATCTCGCCGTCCTTGACGGTCGCCCCGAGCTGGTAGACGTCCGACTCGCGCACGAACCTGCCCTTCCCCGAACCGGCTCCCAGGAAAGGCGGATCCTCACTGGACTGAGTGATCTCGAACATCCGGAAGTTGAACATCGAGTTGTACGCCTGTTCGACGAACGTTCGGCGGTAGTCCCCGTGCGAGGCATCCTCCGACACCGGGAGTTTCCAGGCGACACTCACGTTGGACAGCGTGAGCTCCGGATCCGTGGCGATCGAGAACAGCGTCTCCTCGTGCCCGGGGACCGCCACCGCGGGGCGCGGTCGCTCGACCTCGGGTCCCTCGAGGCCCCCGAAGTGCCGGTGAATGAGATCCTGGATCCACTCGGGGTCGAAGTCCCCAACGGCCACCACGGCCATCAGGTCCGGTCGATACCAGTCCGCATAGAAGCGCTTGAGGGTCGCATGATCGAACGTCTCGAGCACCTCGGGATCACCGATGGGGAGTCGCTCCGCATACAGCGATCCCTGGAAGAGAACCGGGAACTGCTGGTCCCGGATGCGCGAGTAGGCCCCCTGACCCAGGCGCCACTCTTCGAGTACCACCCCGCGTTCTTTCTCGACCTCGAGCGAGTCGAACGCCAGGCCGTGCGCCCAGTCCTCCAGGATCTGGAAAGCGGTTTCGACGATCTCTGTGCTGTCCGTGGGAACGGTCAGCATGTACACGGTCTCGTCGAAGCCCGTGTAGGCATTCACGTCGGCGCCGAACCGCATCCCGATGAACTGCAGGTAGTCAATGAGCTCCTGCTTCTCGAAGTGCTCGGTACCGTTGAAGGCCATGTGCTCCAGGAAGTGGGCGAGGCCCAGCTGATCGCCGTCCTCGAGCACGGACCCGGCATTCACCACGAGCCTGAGTTCCGCTCGCTTCTCGGGTCTCTCGTTGGCCCGGATGTAGTAGCGGAGACCGTTGTCGAGCTGCCCGACCGTCACGGCCGGATCGATGGGCAGGTCCTCGCCGAGATCCGCGGTGAAGGCATTCGCCGTATCCGCGAGAGCCTGGGCCGGGAGCCGGCCCGGCGAGGCGACGACCGCGAGACCCGCTCCGCCAGCCAGTATCAGGGCCAGAGCGACGGCTCGAATGTTCCTATTGAAAAGCATGAAGCTCGTCCTGTCCTTTAAGTCATTTCCGACATCTGCGTGGGCGTCCAAGCTACCGGCCGTGACACGCGAGTGCTACGACAATACCGGCCAGCGTAAGCAGCGTTCCGTGCCCAAAAAGAAAGCCGCCGGCGACCCGAGGGTCACCGGCGGCAGCACATCACGCCAGAACGGCCGGGTTCAGACGATACCGTACCCGAGCATGGCGTTCGCGACCTTCACGAATCCTCCGATGTTGGAGCCCTTCACGTAGTCCACGTAGCCGTTCTCCAGGTCACCGTAGATCACGCACTGCTCGTGGATGTCGTCCATGATCTTGTTGAGCTTGCTGTCCACTTCGTCGCGCGTCCACGCGACGCGAGTTGAGTTCTGGCTCTGCTCCAGGCCGGAGACCGCCACGCCGCCGGCGTTCGCAGCCTTGCCCGGACCGTACATGATCCTGGCTTCCTGGAATACCGCCACGGCGTCCGCATCGCTCGGCATGTTGGCGCCTTCCGCGACCCCGATGCAGCCGTTGTCCACCAGGGTTCGCGCATCTTCGCCATCGAGCTCGTTCTGCGTGGCGCTCGGGAATGCAAGGTCGCAGGGAACGACCCACGGACGCTTGCCGGGCAGGTACTCGCAGCCGAAATGCTCGGCGTACTCGCTGATCCGTCCGCGGCGCACTTCCTTGAGATCCTTGATCCACGCCAGCTTCTCGCGATCGATGCCGTCCGGATCGTGAATCGTTCCACCGGAATCCGACGCCGTGATGGCTGTGGCCCCGAGGTCCAGGAGCTTCTCGATCGTATAGATGGCGACGTTGCCCGAACCGGACACGGTGCACGTCTTGCCCTTCAGTCCGTCGCCCCGGTGTTTGAGCATGTTCTCCATGAAGTAAACCGTGCCATAGCCGGTCGCCTCGGTGCGAATCAGGCTTCCTCCGAACGCGAGTCCCTTACCGGTCAGGACCCCTTCGAACTCGTTCCGCAGGCGCTTGTACTGGCCGAACAGGTAGCCGATCTCGCGCGCGCCGACGCCGATGTCACCGGCCGGCACATCGGTTCGAGAGCCGATGTGCCGGTACAGCTCCGTCATCATCGACTGGCAGAACCGCATGACCTCACGGTCGCTCTTGCCCTTGGGATCGAAGTTGGCGCCACCCTTACCGCCACCCATGGGCAGCGTGGTGAGGCTGTTCTTGAACACCTGCTCGAAGCCCAGGAACTTCAGGATGCTCTGGTTCACCGTGGGGTGGAAACGGAGCCCACCCTTGTACGGCCCGATCGAGTTGTTGAACTGGACCCTCCAGGCGCGGTCGGCCCGCACGTTGCCTTCGTCATCCTCCCACGACACACGGAAGATGATGATCCTGTCGGGCTCGGTCAGCCGCTCGAGGATCTTCTCCTTGCGGTAGTCGGGATGGTCGAACGTAAACGGGATGACGCTGTGCGCGACCTCGCGCACGGCCTGATGGAATTCAGACTCGCCCGGATTGCGCTTGATGACCTTGGCCATGAAGCGCTCGATCTCCTGTCGGATCTCATTATTGGCGGGGCTGCTCATGCTCCGTGTTCCTTTCATGGTAACCGGTGGATCACCCTCTACACCCCCGGGAAACTGCGAT
>JBDHBK010000084.1:0-7059 GCA_039592635.1 Gemmatimonadota bacterium | reverse complement strand
GATTGCCGGCGTCCGCGATGTACAGCACGCCGTTCGCGATATCGATTCCGGCCGGGAAATCGATCAACGCGTCGGTAGCGGGCCCGCCGTCACCGCCATCGCCCGCCTCGCCCGTCCCTGCCACGGTCGCCAGAGTCCCGTCCGGCAGAATCGTCCGGATTCGGTGCGACCTTCCCTCGGCAAAATACACGCGACCGTTCTCGTCCACCGCTACACCGCGCGGACTTCGAATCGAGGACGCGGCCGCGATCGCGCCGTCGGGAGTCGTCTCCGACTCACCGGTGCCGGCCAGGAGGGTCCGCACCCCGGTGCCCGCGTCAAAGCGCCACACCCGGTGGCCGAGGTCGTCGGCTACGATCAGTCCACCGGCGCCGTCCACGGCGAGGGCGATCGGCTCCAATAGGCAGTCGACCGAACAGGCCGCAGCGTCATCCACGACCACCTGCACGTCGCCAGATGACGTTACCGCCAGGATCCGGCGGTTGCCCCGGTCCGTCAGGTACAGGACCCCGTCGAGGTCCATGTCCAGGCCGGACGGGAATCGGAGCAACGTCTCCGTCGCCGAACTGCCGACGGCTCGGCCGGGCTCGTCCGGCGCCCCCGCCACGATGCGCATGAGACCCGGGGTGTCACCCAGAATCGACACCGGCTCGCCGCATGCCGTCCAGACGAGGGTCGCGCCGGCCACGACGACGCCGAGAATCAGGGAAGCGGGACGACCCATATGTCCCCCTTTCCGTCCTCCGCCCGCCTGGTGAAGGCGAGTTCGGTTCCGTCCGGTGACACGGCAGGCTCGCTTCCGCCCTCCGTGCCCTCGACCCGGCCCAGCACTCCGCCGCCGGCCGCGACACGCCAGATGCCGTCCGATCGCGCCACGGAGACCCACTCTCCGTCCGGCGACCAGGCCGGATCCGTCCCTTCCAGCAGGGCGAGCGGCTCGCCGCCGGCTGCCGGAACCACGAGCACCACCGCTCGCCCGATGGGCCACTGCGTCCGCTCTTCGACGCAAACCACGATGAGACCGGTCGGCCCCTCGGACAGGTGCTGGCAGGTCGTGCGAAGTTCGGGACCCCGCTCCAGCCGCGTGAAAGCGATCGACGCCCCGTCCGGACTCCACGCGGGCCAGCTCGCGTCCTCCGTGCCCGGAATCGATGAGGAGCCGGCCTCGCCCGGAGTCCATACGAGGAGCTGCAGTCCGTCCGATGTCACGAGACGCCCGCCATCGGGGTGCCACGAGGGTCGAACCGGCAGCCGATTCACTTCGTTGAACCGACGCTGGAACGGGTGCAGACGCGTGATCCACACGCCTGGAAGACCGAAGGGGTTCCTCGAGTTATCGAACTCGACACCGTCGAACGTGAGGGCCAGCGTCGGATCCTGCTCCGCGGGGGTCGTGGCTCCGGGAACCCGCACGCGCAGGCGCCCAACCTGAAGGCTCGGCGGAGCGGGCGGGTCTCCGGTGGCATCGCACGATGTCCGCTGGGCCTTGCACACTCCTTGCTCCCCGAGGAGCTGCGCGTACGCGATCCGGCCCGTTTCAGGCTCGACCGCCGGAGCCAGGAAGTCGGGCGCGGTGGTTCGCGCCGGTTGCAACAGCGGAAACACGGCTTGCGCGGCACCTCCCTCCGCTGGAATCGACACGAGCACGCCGTCCGAGCGGGCCAGGTCACCAAACCCCTCGGCCACGTACAGAATCGAGTCCCCACCGATCGACCAGGCGGGAGACCGGTCGTCGCCCGGGTTGAACGTGAGCTGGCGTGCCCCGAGCGGGATCTCCTCGGCCGATGGCTCCCAAGGCGATGGGGCGTCGCGGCAGGCCCACACCTGGATCGCGAGCAGGGCGGCGGCCGCCGCGAGGATCGCCCGCCTCAAAACACCACCTCCATTCCCAGCCGCAGCTGCCGGGGCTCGCTGAACAGCAGCGACGGGTCGCTCGCGTCCAGCGTCGCCGCGAACCGCGCCGTCTGGAACTCGGTCGCCGTGATGACCCCGTTGCCGTTCAGGTCCGCCAGGGCGGCGTACCGGTCCGATTCCCGGGGGATCGGGAAGGTCGACGTGACGGGCCTGTCCGCCAGGTCGAGAAGCGTGCCGATCGAGGGCGCCAGTAGGCCGCTGTCGCGTCGGAGGGCGATGACGTTGTCCTTCCCGAACAGGTTCTTGACGTCCACGATGAGGCGAAGGGCACATGCCCGGCAGCCCGGCAGGCTCGCGAAGTCCCACGAGAACCGCGTGTCGATCACGCTGGTCCACGGCAGGCGCTCGACCTCGGCATACGGCGCGTCCTCGTCCGGACGTCCCGAGGTAAGGGGATACCCGCTCCGGAGGCGGGCTGTGACCACGAGCCCGAGCGAGGACTGCGCGAGAGAACCCTGCGTGGGCATGATCCCCGTGGCAGAAGCCGCGCGTCCCAGGAACATGGCCGCATCGAGCGTGTGTCGCCGGTCGAAGGCCAGCGGGTATTCGGCCGTGGTTCCCGGCGGGATGACATCGGAGTCGTCGAAGGCCCCTGACGTGATTCCCGTCGCCTCCGCCAGCGCGTAGCCCGCCCTCAACCCGAATCCGGGCCACCGCCCGCGCAGCGATATTTCCAGCCCCTTCACCGTTCCCTTGTCCCCGGTCGTGAACAACCCCGTATTGGTGCCGCCGAGGCCGACGTTGCCCGTGACCAGGTCCGAGAGGGTCTTCAGGTAGGCGGTGATGTCGAGACCGATCACGTCGCCGAACAGTTGGCTGAATCCAGCCTCGAAGGCGTTGCCCTGCTCGAAAGCCAGGTTGGGGTTCCCTTGCCGGCGCACGTCGGTGCGCAGCGAGTCTCCGATGGTGTTGTCGATGAAGAACTGGAAGTCGGGAGGCTGCGCCACTCGCGCGTAGTTGACCCGGAAGGCGCTGCGGCCCGCGGAGTTCCGGAACGCACCGGCCACGCCAAGCCGGGGCGTCACGTTGGTCTTCCAATCGGTGGACACGGTGGGCGCGAGGAAGTCCGACCTGTCCAGGCTGAAGTCGAGACCGGACTGGAATCCCTCGACCCTTATGCCCGCGGTGATCGTGAACAGGGGGTCTGGACGGATGCTGGCGTCGAAATACCCCGCGAGCGTCGTGGGGTAGAACCGGGCGTAGTTCGGGGCCGAGCCGGCCACGTAGGCGCGGGTCCGCTCGTACGTCTCGACCTGGTAGAACTTGCCCTGGAATCCGGCCCGATACGAATTGCCGTCCGAGGTGATCAGCTCCCCGGCCAGGTCGGTGCCCAGGAAGTCCGACCGGCTGTATGCGGCAAGGCCCGAAGTACCGGTGTTGACGAAGATACCCTCACCCGCCGCGCCGAACGGGGATCCGGTGCTTCCGTCCGGCGGGCTGTAGCCCGGCACCGCGACGACCGAATCGAGTTGCTGTTCGATCGGCAATCGCACGAAGCTCTCGCCCGCGAACTGGAAGTCGGACAGGCCGAATCCGAGCACGGTCGTTCGCCCGCTTACCTCGGCCGGGTCCACGACGCCCAGGTACCGGTCGAGTCTCTGCAGCGCGAGGCGAGCCGACAGGTTCAGGGCTTTCCCGTCCTTCTGCGTGGAATGGTCCAGGATCAGGGCCCCCATCCAGGCTTCCGTGCTGCGACCCAGCTGGCTTCCGAGGTTATACTTGAGCTCCGGGGTATACAGCTCGCGCTGGAACCTGTTGCGCAGCAGAGTAGCCGCCAGGTTGAGGCGCCCCGACAGACGCTTGTCGAACCGGAGGAACCCGATCAATCCGTCGCCCTGCTGGTAGGGTAGGCCCGCCTCTTGGTACGGGCAGTACAGCGGTGCGGTCGCCGGACTCGACTTGTACGCTTCTATCGCCGCACCGACCCTCGCATCCGCTTCTTCCGACTGAAGGCAGGTAAGCCCGCGGGCCCTGGGTTCGGCGTCCTGGAGTCCCTGCAGCTGAAGGTCCGCGAACAGGGTCGCGCCCTCGCCCAGAAAGCGTAGCGGTCCGCCGGCCGAGACATTCAGGGTCGACTGACCGACCGACGCGTCCTCCGGAGAGAGCCGGTCCGTGAGGAACTGGATCCGAGCGTCCCAACGCTCAGGGTCGCCCCGACGCGTGGTATAGGAGACCACGCCGGAGAGACTGGAACCGTACTCGGCGCCGAAGCCCCCGGTGATCACTTCGATTTCCGACAGCGCGGTCGGGGAAAACTGCATCCCCTGCCCTTCGGTCGCGGCATCGACCTGGTTCTTGATCGCCATGCCATCGACCAGGTAGGTCTCCTGCCCCACCCTGCCGCCACGGAAGTGACCATCCGACACGCCGGTGGTGAGCTCCACCGCCTCCTCGACGGTCGTGACCGGCAGTTCCCGCAGCGCCGTGCCGAGCACGATCTGGCGCGTCTCGCTCACTTCGGGCTCGATGAGCGGCACCCGCTCGGCTTCCACCCGGATCGGCTCGACGGGTACCGCGGTCGGTTCGAGTTCCAGTGCCAGTTCCGTCTCCCGGGAAGCGCGGACGAGAACGGACTCGAGCTCGAGCGCCCTGAACCCGACCAGCTCGACCCTCACGTCGTGCCGCCCCGCCGGCAGCCCGGCCAGCACGAAGCGTCCTGACTCCAGGCTGAAAGTCGATCGATCGAGGTTGTCGATGCGGATCAACACCCCCGTCAGCGGCTGACCCGTGGACAGATCGATCACGCTTCCCTGGATCCGGCCGGTCGTCTGACCGCTCGACGAGGTGGGCGAAAGAAGGAGAAAGCCCATGAACAGGAGGAGGAACACACCCGCAGCGGAGATTCCGCTACCGGATCGGGACGCCAGCGCGCGTCCGGGCGGGGCGAGGCCTGGTGTCAGCGGAACCGGACGCACTCCTCGCACGATTCCGTCGGCAACTCCGGCAGCCGGATGATCGGGTAGATCTCGCTCTCCTCGATCGCCGGATCGAACAGGTTCCAGGCCAGGAAACCGTCGTCCGAGCGTGGTTCCAGGAGAACGACGATCAGCCGACCCAGGGGCTGACGTACCGGGACCACGATCGTTCCCTCTGGGACGGTGCGCACAACCTCCTGCCAGGCACCCCAGGCCTGACGCGGTCGGTGGCCCTGGTACTCTCTCTCGGATGCTCTCGTGGAATCGATGTGAAACTCCGAGACCTCGATTTCGGCCGCGGCGTCGAGGCGAGCGATGTGAACCCCGTGCGCCTCCAGTCGTTCGATCACCGCCGTGAACTCGCCCGGAATCGCATACGCGGCCGGCGCCGCCGCGACTTCGGTGGCGCGAAAGGCGCCGTAGTCGGGCATCTTCTCGACGCTCACCTCGTTCCTGCGGCGGTACATCAGCGCCCCGGTGTACGGATTGCGCACCTCGTCCACCGCACCCATGAGCACTTCGATCGTGTCTCCGGCGACCATCTCGGCCCGCAGGGCCACTTCCATTCCCGGCGCCGGCCCCCGGTCGGCCGCTTCGACCGCTTCGCGCACGCGGGTCGCGTTGGCGAACGTGAAGTCGATCACGGCTTCGACGAAACGGCCGTGCGCCAGAATCCGGTCCTCGAACGTGGCGTAGGAGTAGGCTTCGCTGAGAATCCCGAAGCGGTTCCGGAGGCCGAGGTAGTTGGTCGTGAAGCGCGGCCGGTGGTCGAACGTGTACCAGCCTCGCTCCCCGCGCATGCCGAACGTCCCGGGGACGTTTCCGTAGTAGAAGAACTCCCACCCGTATCGGTCGCGCACGCTCTCGGTGACCGACGGCAACCACTCCTCGCGCAGCAGGGTCGTGATTCCCGGGTCCGTGGACGGGTGAAGCGGAGGTGCATAGGTCAGGTGGTAAGCGTGGAACGTCCCGTTGGTCGTATGAAGATCCAGCGCCACGTGCGGATCGTACTCCTGCACCAGACGCGACAGCGCCCGGGCTTCGGCCGACTCCAGCTTGGCGTTGTCGCGGTTGAGATCCAGGCCCCGCGCATTCGGCCGCCGTCCCATTCCGGCCACCGGTCCATGCTGCCGGGGACGGTTTCGCAGGCCGATCTGCTCGTTTCCATCCGCGTTGTAGATCGGAGCCACGAGGATGACCAGCGAGTCGGCCCACCGATCGCTAAGTCCACGGGCCAGCTCCCTAACAAGGACCTGCGCCGCTTCTTTTCCGGCCACCTCGCCGGCGTGTATGTTGGCGAAGACCAGTACGCGGGTCGCACCGGACGAGCGTACCGCGGCGGCTGACCCATCGTTCACATCGCCGAAAACGGCCAGCGGCAGCGGGCGTCCCTCTTCGGAATAGCCGAAGCTCGTGAGCCGAAGCATCGGGTGCCGCCCCTCGAGCCCGTCCAGAAACCGCGTGACGTCATCGTACCGGGAAGTCTCCCGGTAGTCTGAGCGCTCGGGCCGCGTGGACGGCCAGTCCTGCGCGGCAGCCGTACCGATGTCGAGGAGGCAGGAAGCAGAACAGAGGATGAGCGCACGGCCGACGAGGTGCATGCGCATGGGGGGTCTGGATCCTCCTCCCGTCCACCACCGTTGAGGCCGACACAAGGCGAAGGTGCCGGCGGAATGAGCCAAGATATGGGTCCTCCGGCGCGTCGCAATGCGCCGGAGGACCCGGCGCTCATCGAGCGCTACCACTCGATGAGCGCCGCCCCGATCACCATCGCCGGAATCGCCACCGCTACAAGCCAGCCGAGGAACGCCGTCAGGACAGCCTTCCCGGTATCGAAGTCCAGGGCTTGACGGATGGCCACGATTCCCGTGACCAGGAGCCAGATCCCAGCCACGGCCCCCAGGATGTTTCCGAGCACCGGGACGAATCCGAAGATCAGGAGCACGGCCGGCGCCTGGGCGTACCCAAGCGTTCGCAGCAGCTCACCCCAGGTGGCCGTTCCCTTCAAGAGCTTGTCGCCGATCAGGTACGTGATCCCGGCCCACACGAGCCAGCTGAAGAGGGCCGCGACCACGCCCACGATGATCCCGTTCTCGCCCTGGTTGAACCCCCCGATGCCGCGAGCCACCGCGGCGATCAACACGACCATCGCCGCCTGCGTCGTCAGGTTGTCATCGTGCTCCACTTCCTCGTACGTCGCGATGTCCAGCATCGCGGCGCCCCTCATTCG
>JBDHBK010000083.1:0-7104 GCA_039592635.1 Gemmatimonadota bacterium | reverse complement strand
GCCACGATGTTTAGGCGCCGCAACTCCTGCTTCTGCCTGTCGTCCGGGAAAATACCGCTCTCGATCAGCACGGTACTCGTGCCCCAGGCCTGCATGTTGTCCCCAAAGGCCCGAGGCGAGTAAGAGTCGTCGTAGCGGGCCAATCCGGCTCCGAGGTCGGGCTCCAGGGCGGCCGCGATCGCGGCCGCCACTCCGCGCGCTCTCTGACGGACCGGCCCCCAGGAGCGCTCCTCGTCCGCCGCGGGGGCCAGCAGCGCGATCGCCACGAGCGGCCCGTCGTCTCCGGCCGTGTGGATTCCCTGGTCGTGCAGGTTGAACCCGAAATCCGCCTGAAGTGAATCGCGTATGCTCTTGAGGATCCTTCCCTCGGGGGTGGCCGTGCGGCGTGCGTCCCGGTTGATGTCGACTCCTACGGCGTTCTCCCGGATGAAGCGCTCGGCACCGTCCGGGTTGAGCATTGGGACCATCACGATGGTGAGTCGTTCGGCCAGGCTCGCACGCAGTGTGTCCGACTCGGGCGCCGAGGCGAGCCAGTGGATGATGTCCGCCAGGGACATGGTCGCTGCGGACTCGTCCCCGTGCATCTGGGACCACAGGAGGACCGTAGTCGGGCCGGAACCCGCGGTGACGGCCTTGATGGCTCGCCCTTCGACGGATTCACCAAGACCGGTGACCCGGATGCGGTCCGAGCGCAGCGCCGCTGCGAGGCTCCCCCAGTACTCCTCGTGAGTAAAACGCCGTTCGTCCAGTCCTTCCACTCGGTAGAGCTCCGCCACTTCGAGCGCTTGCGAGCGGCAGCAGGGTTCCTGCGCCTGGACCAGTGACGCCAGCAGCAGCACCGGGCCGGCCGACCCGCACGCCGTTCTCATGACCCTTTTCAGCATTCTCTCTTCCCTCTCCATCGACTCGACATCACGTTTCCGGCCGCCAGTTCTCTGCGTCCCAAACATACGGCCGGTGTGAAACCGCTGGATAGCGTGGCCTTGATCGTCGGTGAGGGACGTGCGACCATGCGCTCTGACTCGACGTGAGACTGTCACTTCCGGGGAGGCAATGGCCGAATCCGTTGATTCACAGCGCCTGAAGCGGGTCGTGCGTCTGCCGGGCGCGGTATTGCTCGGCCTCGGATCGATCGTCGGCACCGGCGCCTTCGTGAGCATCGGGATCGCGGCGGGCGTGGCGGGCTCGTCCGTGCTTCTGGCGATCGCGCTAGCCGGCCTACTGGCGGCGTGCAACGGGCTGTCCAGCGCCCAGCTGGCAGCGTCGCACCCGGTAAGCGGCGGGACGTACGAGTACGGGTACCGCTATCTCACGCCCACCCTCGGGTTCACCGCCGGCTGGATGTTCATGAGCGCCAAGTCCGCCTCCGCGGCCACGGCGGCCCTGGGACTGGCCGGGTATTTGCTCGAGGCGCTCGGTCTCGGCGGGGGGTCGCTGCTCGTCGCCGTGGGCCTTCTTGCCGTGCTTGCCGTGACCGCGCTGGTGTGGCACGGCACCTCGCGCTCCAACCGGGCCAACGCCGTGATCGTGAGTCTCACCCTGGGCACGCTGGCGCTGTTCGTGGTCGCCGGGCTCCCGGCCGCGGCCGACGGGGCGGAGGTCAATCTTGCGGGGATCTTCCCCGATCGAGCCGGCCTTCGCGGCCTGCTGGAGGCCACGGCGCTGATGTTCGTCGCCTACACCGGCTATGGCCGGATCGCCACTCTGGGAGAGGAAGTTCAGGACCCCGAACGAACGATACCTCGGGCGATCGTGGTCACCCTCGTGGTCTCGGCCCTTCTGTACATCGGCGTCGGAGCCGTGGCGGTCGGGTCCGTGGGCGCACCCCGCCTGGCTGAAATGACGGCGAGCCGTGCGGCGCCTCTCGAAGAGGCGGCCATGACCTTCGGTGGCCTCACACTCGGCCGCATCCTGGCTCTCGGCGCGATCACCGCCATGCTGGGCGTTCTCCTCAACTTGATCCTCGGGCTGTCGCGGGTCCTCCTGGCCATGGCGCGCCGTGGCGATGCACCCCGGCGACTGGCCACGATCGACGACGTACGCAGCTCGCCCGCTGCTGCCGTTATTGCCGTGGGCATCGTCATCGGTCTGCTCGTTTTGATCGGGGACGTGAAGACGACCTGGTCGTTCAGCGCCTTCACCGTGCTCGTTTACTACGCGCTGACAAATCTCGCGGCTCTCCGGATTCCCGCGGAAGCGCGCACCGTACCCCGTTTAGTTCCTGTCGCCGGACTGGTCGGGTGCCTCGGACTCGCGTTCTGGGTGGAATGGCGTATCTGGGCCGTCGGGCTCGGGATGATCGCCGCGGGTCTCGTGTGGCAACGCGTGATGCGGCACCTGGCGAATCGCTCGTGACAGCTTGCCCGGCTGATTGCGCCCACACCACGTGTGCGGCGATCTTTGACCCGGAAATCACTCGAGGAGGCATGTTGCCGAGAATTCACGTCCTGGTGCCGTTGCTCATCCTGCTCACAGGCGGGTGCCAGAAGTACGTGCCCGTCAACCTGCCCATCGAGTTGCAGAGCAGCCAGCCGGAGGAGCCCGCGACCTACCAGGACGAGCTCGGTCGCACGATCGCGGGGGCCGAGGCGGATGGGCCGGAATACCGCCTCACCCTGCAGGACGGCACCCAGTTCTTCATGAAGAACCCCCGCATGCGGGGCGACAGCATCGTGGGTTACTACAGGCCGACCAAGGACAGCAGTTGGGCCAGGGCGTCCGTTGAGCTGTTCGACGTGCGGATCGTCGAGCAACAGGAGGTCGACTGGCTGTCCACGATCAGCCTGCTCACGGTGCCCATCACGCTCGCCCTGCTGTTCACCCTGGACTGACCAGGAGTACGCCATGAACCAGTCGGCCGCCGAGACCGCCACCTCGAGGCTTCGCGAGGAGCACCAACTCATTCTCAAGGTGGCAGACGCGATGCAGGCGCTGCTGGCGGAAGGCGGGGGACCGGACGGATTGGATTTCGATACGATCGGCGACTGCGTGACCTTCATCCGGCTGTTCGCGGACGCGTGCCACCACGGCAAGGAAGAAGACCTCCTGTTCCCCGAGTTGGAGGCCGCCGGCATGTCCAGGCACCAGGGGCCGATCGCCGTCATGCTGTACGAGCACCAGCAGGGCCGGGCCTTTGCCCGGCAGATGACGGATTCCCTGCCACCTGCCCGGGACGGAGACGAGCAGGCGCTCGAGGTCCTGCAGAGCGGGGCGCGCGGCTACATCGACCTGATTCGTGGACACATCCTCAAGGAAGACCGGATCCTGTTCGAGATGGCCGACCAGGCCGTGCGGGGATCCGCGTGCGAGAGGCTTTGCGGAGGCTATGGCGCGGTGTGCGCCCGTCGCTTCGAGGGGCACTCCAAGGAAGAGCTGCAGGCTTTGGCCGGACGGATCACGGAGCGAGCCGGATTGGTCTGAGCCCGGTACCCCGAGTTCACTTCACAATGAGCGTAGGCGTGGATTAGTCGTATATTGGTCTTGGGTCATGGCCGTTCATCGTACTGCCCGTGCCGAGGTGAGACTCATGCATCGAATCGCCTTTCGGACGAACATTGCCTGGCCCCCCTCTCTTCTGCCTCTAGTTCCGCTGCTACTCTGCGTGCTCCTTGCCTCGTGTGGAGACGATGACTCAACCGGCCCCCCGTCAGGACCGGAACCGACCGGTCTGCCGATCGAGACATCGGACCAACTGCAAGCCTGCGTGACGGGATCCACCCCGGGTGGAGCGCTCACGGAAATCTGTCTCCCGGCGGTGTGGAACGGGGAACTCGTCGTCTGGGCGCATGGCTATACGAACCCTGGACCGGATCGTCCGCCTTACACGCCGCTCGAGCTGCCGGCAGACGAGGCGAGTGGCTTCCGGGTAAAAGACGTCGTCCGCCAACTGGGCACCCAGGCAACGGGGTTCTACGGCTATGCGGCGACGAGCTATCGGCGCAACGGGCTCGTGGCCCCCGAGGCCGTCGCGGACCTGGCGGAAACAGCGTCGTGGGCCCGGGACCAGCTGGAGACGCTGGCCCTGGAGCACGGATTGCCGGCGCTCCCTGTCGGGACATTGCTGGTCGGCGCTTCCGAGGGAGGTTTGTCGACGGTTCTTGCCTTGGAACGGGAGGCCGTAGCCCCGCTCTTCGATGGAGGTCTCGCCCTGTGCGCGCCCATTGGCGATTTCCAGGGCCAGATCGAGTGGTTCGGCGACTTCAGGGTGGTGTACGACTACTTCTTCCCGGGAGTCATGCCGGGAAGCGCGGTGGAGATTCCTGACGAGGAGTCGGTAGTCACCGATGCGAACTGGGAAGCCACCGAATCAGCGATCAGGGCGTCGCTCGACGCCGACCCGGAAGCGACCGCGCAATTTGCGGCCGTGACCGGCGTGCCATACGACGTCGGTGATCCGGAGACGCTGAGAGAAGCGACGACCCAGATCCTGCGGTACAGCTTCATGGGCACGAATGACGCCGCGGACGTGCTCGGTGGCAACCCGTTCCGCAACCTCGATACTGCCTACGAGGGGTCGGAGGATGACGCCGCGCTAAACGCCGGCGTGGCGCGCCACGAAGCCGAGGCGGCAGCCCTTGCCTCAATCGCTGGTGCGTTCCAGACGAGCGGCAGGCCAGGGGTGCCTCTCGTCGGCATGCACACCCTTCGGGATCCCGTCACTCCCGTATGGCACATGGACCTGTATGAGGCGAAGAGCGCCGGAGAGCCCGTCAGCGTTACTCGTGTGGACCGGTTCGGGCACTGTGGCTTCAGCTTGCCCGAGCTGGTGGCCGGATTCTCCCTACTCGTCTTGCAGGTCGACGACGCGAACCTGTTGACATCGGCGGCGGTCTTCCCCGACGACCAGATGCAGCAGGACTTCCTCGATCTGGCCTGGCGAAGCGGAGCGCGGCCCGTCGTGATCGCCGAGCCCGATTAGCCTACGGGGCCGACGGCGTGGCCGCCGTGCCCCGCAACCCCTCGATGAACCCCGCGTCCATCCAGTAGACCGATGGGTTGCCGCTTTCCGGACCCTGGTGGAAATCGAGCAGCCAATCGCGGGTCAACCGGTCGGGGGCGTCGGCCGGATAGGGCTGCCTTGCGGACATGAAGAAGAAGTACTTCCCGTCAGGTGAGACGTACGGCGACCACTCTTCGCCTCGTGCCTGGTTGACGACAGGCCCGAGGTTTACGGGCTCGGACCATGTGTCGTCCGCGCTCCGGAACACCACGTAGTAGTCGGTCCCCCCCTCGGAGTCCTCCCGGCCAAATACACCCAGGATCAGGTAGCTTTCATCGGGAGACACGAACGAGTTGAACTGGTTGGCTGAGTTGACCTGCTCCGGGAGACGCTCCGGCTCGCCGTAGCCGTCCTCCTCCGGACGGGCCCGGTAGATGTAGTTGCGACCGTTCTCCGGGTCCTCGCGTGTGAAATAGAGCGTCCCGTCGGCGGTCGTCGATGGGAAGTACTCCTGTGCCTCGGTGCTCACCGGCTCAGGTACCCGCTGCGGAGTGCCCCAGCCAGCGCCCGCGCGCTCCATCATCCAGATGTCGGCGCGCTCCCAGCGCCCGCGCTCGGCCTCCGGTAGAGGGCTGCCGTCCGCCAATCGGTTCGAGACGAAGAAGAAGCGGCTGCCGTCCGGCGAGATGTGCGGCTCGATATTGCCCACGGTGGGATCGGACGAGAAGTCAGCCACTTCCGGCTCGGTCCAGACGCCGTCCACCAGGCGCGAGCCGAGAATGGTTACCAGGGGGCCGGCCTGGATCGAGAAGTAGATCTCGTCGCCCTCCGGCGACATCGCCATGTCCCGCGTGTGCATGCCGGTCGAGACGAGACCGGGAGCGAACAGCTCCGGCTCTGATCCGGGCGCGACCTGGCCCAGATAGGGACCTTCCAGGGCAACGGCTTCTTTGGCAGCATCGTCCACGGACGGCGCATTACACGCGGCGCAGGCGAACAGCAGAAGGACGACTGACGTAGATCGGCGCATGACGGTCCTCGCACACTGGAGACTCAGGACACTCTATTGGCAGAACACGTCAGCGCACGGAAGCATTGCCCATGGCCAGGAGACGCGGATCGTAGGCGCTTGGTCAGCAGGCGGCGCAGGGCGTCTCCCGTGAATCCAGTCCTGGCTCCCCTTCAACCGCACCTGGTGCCGCGTCCGCCTCAGCCGGCGGGCTGCTTAACGCCCGGTGCCGAACGATCAGCACCACCCCGGTCAGGATGATCGCGGCCGCCACGATCGTGCGCGGAGTGACCGGCTCGGACGCCAGCGCCCAACCCAGGAATACTGCCACCACCGGGTTCACGTACGCGTAGCTCCCCACGCGGGCCGGCGCCTCGTGCCGCAGCAGGAAGACGTAGGCCGCGAAGGCGATCAGCGATCCGAAAACCACGAGGTATGCGAGGGCCCCCAACGAGCGGGCGGACATCTGCGATGGGTCCACGCGAGACCACTCCCCCATGGCCATCCCGAAGATCAGAAGCAGCATCCCGCCCGCCGTCATTTGCAGGGCCGCCGACATCCATGGTGAAGACGGGTGCGGCAGGTGGGTGCCGTACACCGAGCCGGTTGCCCAGCACAGCGTCCCGAATACCACCACGGCCGAACCGATAAACTGCATCCGGTCGCCACCCGACAGGTCCACGGGACCCACCAGCACGGCAACTCCCACCAGGCCGAGGACTAGGCCCGCGATCACGGTGCGTGTAGGCCTGCGTCCCTCGGGTCCGACCCAATCCAGAACCACCATCCACACGGGCACGATCGCCACGATCAGGGCTGCCAGCCCCGAGTCGATCCACTGCTCGGCCCAGCCGACGGCGCCCGTGCCGCCGAGCAGCAGCAGACCGCCCACGACGGATGCGCCGAACCACTCCCGGGCGCCTGGCCGGGGGACACCGCGCCAGCGCAGGAAGCCGTACATCAGGATGCCGGCCGTGAAGAAGCGGGCGAATAGCATGAGGAAGGGAGGTAGCGTCTCGACGGCGAACCGGATGGCCAGATACGTGGAGCCCCAGATCAGGTAGATGGCCCCGAAGGCAAGAACGATCGCGGTGGTGCCCGGTGTATTCGTCGGTTTCGCGGCGGGATCTGCCATTCCGGAGGATCGTCTCGAGTC
>JBDHBK010000082.1:0-7130 GCA_039592635.1 Gemmatimonadota bacterium | reverse complement strand
GTTTCCTGAGATCCGGATCATGCCGCGGAAGATCCTCCGGTTCGTGGAGAACGTGAACAGCGTGCTGGACAGGACTCTGTGGAACAGGGCGTCGGTTCCCGAGTGATCGAACTGAGTCACGATCCAGCGAGCCAGCTGTGCGTACTCGGGTCCCACGTCCACATCCATGCGGTGTTCCCAATAGGAGTGGCCGAGCGCCCTCGTTGAAGGGGTGAGGGTAAGCATCCGGGGCACGAAAGTGTTGTGAGCCAGAACATCCGCCGCCAGGTGGCACAGGTACCCGGTCATGGCCGAGCGCAGGCGCTCATCGTGTCCCGCCGCACGGTGAATCTCTCGAGCCACGTGCCAGTGATGGCAGTGCCGTCCTACCGGTGCGTACTTCTTAGCCATCGAGATGTCGGCGGCCAGACTTCCGTACAGGAAATCAATCGGATACCGCGCGATAACCGCCGCGATGGAGGTGGGGAAGAGATCGAGGGATCGCAGGATCTCGATCCCGATCTGGGTGTGCGTCGCCGGTCCCCAGGCAAGCGCGGTGTCGGGGGCCAGAAGAAGCAGCGCCGCCGCAACGACGACGCTTCCGACCAGTGCTCTTCCGCTCAACCCAGGCGCCTGCGCTCCGCGCGCGGCGACCTGCGCCGTTTCCTGCCTCGACCGCCCAGTCTGAGCGCGCGCATGATAGCCGCGGTGGAGAAGAAGGTCTCCTCCGCCTCTTCGACGGCTACCTCCAGGAGTGCGTTGATCTCGGACACACGGTCTTCGGCCAACTCCACCATGCTCTCAACGGAGCTCGTCGCGCGTATGACGGTCCGGTCGATTCGCTCAACATCGTCCACCAGGGACGTCGCCACGGCGCCGACCTGGTCCAGAAGCTGCTGCGACTGATCGAGCACGGGGATCGCCTTCCGCTGAAAGTCGTCCCCCATCACTTCGAGCTGGCGCATCCCCTTCGACAAGCGGGGCAGCAGCGCGACCATGCTGATGATGACACCAAGGCTGAGCATGATCCAAAGGACCAGCGACACGATGACCAGTATCTCGTAGAAGGTCACCAAACCTCCCGATTCCATGAGGGGAACGATCGCTGCAAGATGCCCCCAAAGCCCCCGCGAGACAACTTTCTCAAGTACGAGCGTGCACGATACGGGCCAGCGTTTGAGCGGACCTGCCGGGAGATTCCGCTGCGCGCCGTCACATTACGCGTGAGTACGTTCATAACTCGCTATATACTCGATCGCCTCGGCCGAATCGTTGCAGCTCCGCAGGCCTTTGACGAAGTCGGGATCCCTGCCGAGTCGGGCGATTCGCGCCAGAAGTCGCGTATGGTGGCTGGCCCTTTCGGGCGGTGAAAGGAGGACGAAGAACACGTAAACCGGTCCCCCATCCATCGATTGGTAATCTGCCCCCTCCGGACTGATGCCCAGAAGGACCTGGGGCTCGCGGATGGAAGAACTGATCGCATGCGGGATGGCTATTCCGTGCCCGATGCCTGTACTGAGGACCTTTTCACGGGCCAGAAGAGCGGCCAGGACAGTTTCGGTGGTGGCGTCGGCCACCGGGACCAGCAGCTGTTTGAGGATGCCCCGGACGTCGTCATCCTGAACTTCGGTGACGACCCGGTCTTCAGCCAGGTATTCCGTGAGCGTCATGGCTCCGTCATCCCGGAGTTGAGGCCGGTCATGCGGTCCGCAGTGCCGCGGGCGAACCCTGAAGCATAGAGGACTGCCGGAAAACCTGTCAAGACGACTCGAAACCGCGTTGCCGGGGCCGATGCGCGTGACCTAACTTGCCGCCGCGAACGCGAAGCGCACGTGACGGGAACGACACCACGCAGGGGTGACGATGCACTACCGGATCGAGGGACCCGCCAGGCTCGGGGGTAGGTTCAAACCAGCCGGAAACAAGAACGCCGCGCTGCCCATCCTGGCTGGCTCCCTTCTCGCCGACGACCTCGTCGTCCTCGAAAACGTTCCTGACATCAAGGACGTTCGGACCATGATCGACCTGATGGAAAGCGTCGGCGCGACGACGAGTTGGGAAGGTGGGGGCCGCGTGGTCGTCGATCCACGGGGCGTCGTCGGCGGTGAGCTGGATGCTGATCTCTCCCGAAAGATAAGAGCGTCCATACTCCTGGCAGGGCCGCTCCTGGCCCGGACGGGTTCGATCATGCTGCCGCCTCCCGGTGGAGATGTGATCGGGAGTCGCCGGCTTGATACCCATTTCCTGGCACTCGGGAAACTGGGAGCCGAGGTAGAGGCCGGCGATCGGTACGAACTGCGGACCCGCCGTCTCCGGGGCGCCGACATCTTCCTGGATGAGCCTTCCGTGACCGGTACGGAGAACGCCATCCTCGCCGCGGTCACGGCCGAAGGGACGACTCGACTCAGAAACGCGGCTGCCGAGCCGCACGTCCAGGACCTGTGCGCCTTCCTCGTATCCATGGGAGCCGATATCGAGGGCATTGGTACTCACGGTCTCGTCATCCAGGGGGTGGACCGGCTGGGTGGAACGAACCACCGGATCGGTGCCGACCACATCGAGATCGGCAGCATCATAGGTCTCGCTGCGATGACCGGCTCCGAACTCGTCATCGAGGATGTCGATGCGGCGCATATGGATCCGCTCCGTATCGGGTTCGAGCGGCTGGGGATCGTGTGCGAGTTGAAGGGCACGGATCTGCACGTCCCGGCGGATCAGTCTCTCGAGATCGAAGCGGATCTCGGTGATCAGGTCCCGAGCCTTGGCGACGGGCCCTGGCCCGCATTTCCCGCTGACCTGATGTCGATCGCCCTGGTGGTGGCCACCCGGTGCAGGGGGACCATCCTGATTCACGAGAAGATGTTCGAGTCCCGCATGTACTTCGCCGACAAGGTCATCGCGATGGGCGGACGGGTCATCCTCTGCGACCCGCACCGCGCGGTGGTCGTCGGGCCCTCGCACCTCCGCGGCTCGACCGTGGAGAGCCCTGACATCCGCGCCGGCATGGCGCTCCTGATCGCGGCCCTCGCGGCCGATGGCATCAGCCGGATCCACAACATCGGTCAGATCGAGCGTGGGTACGAGAGGATAGACGAGCGCCTGCGTGCCCTGGGAGCCAACATCGAGCGCGTCGAGGAACGCTCCTGAGCGGCCAGCGGAATCCGGGTCCGGGTAGGCCCGGGGTCCCGTACCACCGGATCGAAGACTGGGAGGCGGTCGGCCCGGAGGTCGTGGCGGGCATCACGGCCGTACCGCCGGGGGCGGGCGCAGGTTCGGAGGCGGACTTCGGACTCGCTACAGGTGGCTCCTCCGGAGACGTCGAACGTCGCTACCAGATGCTCGCCAGCGCCACCGGGATGCACTCCTCCGTGGTGGCGCGTCAGGTGCACGGGACCCGCATCGTAGAGGCGAGTTCGTCGTCAGGCAGCGGATCCAGCGTGATCGGTGAGGCCGACGGCGTCGTGACCTCGGCCAGGGGCGTCCTCCTGGCGGTTACGGCCGCGGACTGCGTCCCGGTGTTCATCGCCGACCTCGGTGGTCGCTGCATCGCCCTCCTCCACGCGGGGTGGAAGGGAGCCGCGGGCGGGATACTCGAGGGGGGTCTGTCTATGCTGGCGGACCGATTCGGGGTCGAACCCGAGGATGTGACGATCTATCTCGGACCTTCGATCTGCGGATCCTGTTACGAGGTTGGAGTCGAAGTACTCCGCGCATTCCGTCGGGACGCGGCGGGGCCGGCCACACTGGATCTGCGCGCTGAGCTGGCACGGAAGGCTGTCGAGTCAGGAGTGTCCGCGGAGCGTGTCGTTCGATCGCGATGGTGCACCCGATGTGGCCCGGTACACCTGCACTCGCACAGGGCGCGGGCCGGGGAGGCGGGGCGGATGGCAGCCTTTCTGGGGCTCTTGCCCGGCACGTAGCCGCCGCCCGGCCCCCGCAGCGCGGGGTGGGAATTGCGATCGCGGGGCCCTTTCGCTAGGTTCACGCCCGTAGAACGCCGCCCGGCGCTGGCCAGCCGGGGAGGCTCACGAAGGATGTTGAAGTGGGGAACCCTTATCGGCCCCACTTTTTTGTTGCGGGTCGCCCGCCGAAAACGGGTGCAGGGAAGGTTGCGTGGCCGCATGGCAGGGAGCCTGGAGCGAGATCTGGATGAGTTCGTCTCCGGAATCGGCTTCGAGTTGGTCTCGGTGGAACGCGGCGGGGGGCGAAGACGCCCCCTCCTTCGTCTGCGGGTGGACCGACCGGACAGCCGACCGGGGTACTCGTCGGTGACGGTGGACGACTGTGCTGCGGTAAGCCGGGCGGTGCGCGAGTTCCTCGAGGAGCGGGCGACCGGAGAGGACCAGTGGGTCCTCGAGGTGTCGTCGCCGGGGGTAGAACGGCCGCTGACGAGGGCTCGCGACTACGCGCGGTTTGCCGGTGAAATGGTGCGGTTGCGTGGACATGGGCCGCTGGTGGGAGGAAGCCGACAGGTCGTGGGCCGCCTGGTCGGTCTCGAAGAGGAGGCCGGTCGAGAGATGGTGGTACTGGAAGTTGATGGCGAGCGGACTTCAGTGGCGTTGTCCGCCATCGCCAAGGGGACGCTGGTTTACGAGTTCGCTGGATAGTCTTGAGGGCGCATGGAGGATAGAGACGTCAGATGAGCGATCAGATTCCGGTCGTTGAAGCGTTTCGTGTGATGGCGGCTAACAAGTCGCTGTCAGACAGCGAGTTGCATGACCTGATCCGGGACGGAATTCACGCCGCGTTGGCGCGGCGGTTCGGCGGGCCTGTGGAGGCCGAGATCGAGATTCTTCCTGATGGGGACATGAAGATCGTCGTCCTGAAAGAGGTCGTCGAGTCCGTAGAGGATCCCGCGCGGGAGATCTCGCTCGAGGAGGCTCGATGGGACGATCCGGACTTCCAGGTCGGTGACCTGCTGGAAATTCCAGTCGAGTTCTCAGACTTCGGCCGCAATGCCGTAATGGCGGCGAAGCAGCGCATCATTCAGCGCGTTCGCGAGGGCGAGAGAGACCGAATCCGCGAGGAGTTCAGCGGCATGGTAGGCGACCTCGTGTCTGGCGAGGTGCAGGCGATCGAGCGAGGCAAGATCGTCGTCATGCTGAATCGCGTTCGTGAGGCCGAGGCCGTGATCCCGTGGCGCGAACAGAATCCGCGTGAGCGATTCCGCCAGGGCGAGACGATCAGGGCGGTCCTGGGGAAGCTCGAGGAGACGCCGAGGGGCCCGAGGTTGATCCTGTCGCGTGCCGATCCGCTGTTCGTGAAGGCGTTGTTCGCGATCGAAGTGCCAGAGATCTACCAGGGAATCGTGGAGATCAAGGAAATCGTCCGCGAGGCGGGCGGTCGCACGAAGGTCGCGGTTTCGTCGAGGGACGATTCGGTCGATCCGGTTGGCGCCTGCGTGGGGCTCAAGGGCTCGCGCGTTCAAGCCGTCGTCTCCGAGCTGTCTGGCGAGCGGATCGATATCGTACCCTGGCACCCGGATCCAGAGATCTTCGCCAGGCGGGCCCTGGCCCCGGCCAAGGTCTCGAAAGTGATATCGGACTCCGAGAGACACGTGATCACCGCCATCGTGGATGAGGATCAGTTGTCGCTCGCGATCGGACGGAACGGGCAGAACGTCCGTCTGGCTTCGCAGCTCATCGGATGGCAGATAGACCTGTATTCCAGTCGGGATTGGCTGGCGCGCGGGGCCGAGTCGAGTCTGTTCGGTGGTGGAGATGAGTACGAGGTCTCCGACTTCCCGCTGCTCGAGCTGGAAGACATTCAGCCGACCACGCTCGCGGCTCTGCAGGCTGCTGGAATCAACACGTTCTTCGACGTGCTGGACATGGACCGGGATGACTTCCTGCAGGTGCCTGGCATCGGTGAGGAGGATGCCGCGGTCCTGCTCACGTTGATCGACGAGCTGACGGTCGAAGACGAGGTCCCCCACGGCGGGGCGCCGGCCGGAGCCACCAAGGCTGCATCGGCGGCTCCCGATGCTGCCGGGGAAGGCGAGTCTGCGGAGGAGGCTGTCGAGTCAGAGCCCGCGGAGGCAGTGGTAGCCGAGGAAGACGGGCAGCCTGAAGTGGCCGAGGCGGAACTGAGCGATGAGCCGGAAGCTGAGGCGATGGTAGCCGTGGCGGACGCCGAGGAGGCCTTGGCGGTGGAAGAGGAGCCGGCCAAGGCCGAGGACTGATCCCGGTGGGGCATGGGAACCCGCGGCCCGAAGCGGCGCGGGATCGGAGTGTCCTGCAACTGGTCGGCCTGGCACGTCGGGCCGGGTTCGCGGTGGTGGGAACGCAGGCCGTACGGGATGCTGCGCGACGCGGCGAGCTGAGCGTTGTCGTAGTCGCCGAGGACGCGACGGAGAACGCTCGCAAGCGGCTGCACGGTCTGGTGGAGCAGTCGGACCTGGAGGTCGTGACCATCGGCACGCGAAGCGGTCTCGGGCGTGCGGTGGGTCGACCTGAGGTGGTGGTCGTGGGAATCCGCGACCGGGCGTTCGGCATGAGGATCGTTGGTGAAGTGCGGACGGTTACGGAGTAACGGACGGGACACTAAGGAGGGCAGGCGTTGGCGACATTCCGCGTCTATGAAGTTGCCGAAGATCTGGGCATTGACAGCAAACAGCTGATTCACATGCTGCACGAGATGGACGTGCGGGTGCGGAGTCACATGTCCAGCGTGTCGGAGGACCAGATCGCGCGGCTGCACGCCCGACTGGAACGAGAGCGGCGAACAGGAGCCCACGCGGCCCCTGATTCTGTGGGTGGAACTCGTCGGCGTCGCCGTCGGAAGGCCCCGGAGGTTGCGGAGGTCGTGGAGGTCGTCGAGGCCGAATCCGTCGAGGGCATGCCGGAGGAGGATGGCTACGAACCGCAGGCCGAAGTCGTGGAAGTCTCGGCCGAGGAAGAGCCCGTCGTCGCGGAGATCGAGACATACGACGTGGTAGACGTGCCGGCTGTCGTGGAGGTCGAGCCGACGGCGGCGGCAGAGGAAGATGTAGCCGACGACGACGCCGGAACGACCGACGAAGTCGAGACCGTGGAGGTCGAAGCTGAGGTCGTTCTCGACGATGAGGACCAGCCGTCGGTTGAGGAGGAGACTGGCGACGCTGAGGTCGAGTCGGCTGAAGCCGTCATCGAACCTGAGCCACCAGCCGGACC
>JBDHBK010000081.1:0-7130 GCA_039592635.1 Gemmatimonadota bacterium | reverse complement strand
GGGAGACCTGCCTGTGGTGTTCTTCGCCATGTACTCGGGCGACAAGGTGCGCGCGGGGATTCACCAGCTTCCCGCCGAGGGCCATCCGCACTGGTTGCCCTACGTGGCCGTCCGTGACGTGGCGGAGGCCGTGGCGCGCGCGGTTGAGATGGGAGCCGAGGTGCTTCTGCCGCCGGAGGCCGTGAACAACGGGGAAGCGGCGATCCTGGCCGACCCGACCGGTGCGCCGTTCGGCGTACAACAGTGGCCGCGTCCGGGGGGAGGTGACCGATGAAACGGCGCGCGCGACTGACGCTCGTCATCTGCCTGGCGGCGATGGGACTGGTCCTGGGAGGCTGTGCCGGCGGCGGCTATCCCAGCGTCTACGTGGGAGTGAGCGGTCCGGGGCCTTACTACGGCGGGCCATACGGTGGGTATGGCGGACCGTACGGCGGAGGCTACTGGGGGCCGGGCAGGGTGGGCGGCGGAGTGGTGATCACGGGTCGACCCTACTAGCCGTACCACACCCGCATGGCGCCGGCCACGACGAAGGTGACCACAAAGGCGATCCCGAGGGGCATCAGGGCGCCCAGAGTGGTCCATTTACGGCTGCGGGTCTCCTTCCACATCGTGACGATTGTGGTGGCGCACGGGTTGTGGAGCAGGGAGAACAGCATCAGGCAAACCGCCGTCACCATCGTCCAGCCGTGCTCGTCGACCAGCAGTGTCCTCAGCGCGTCGTAGGATGTCGGCTCCGTCATCACACCCAGACCGGCGTACACCATGAGCATGGTGGGGACCACGATTTCGTTTGCCGGAATCGCGATCACGTAGGCCAGGAGTATCACTCCATCGAGGCCGATCGCCTGGCCCAGCGGATCCAGCCAGTCGGCCGTGATCTGTGCGACGCTGGAGTCCCCCACGTTGACGTTGCCCATGATCCAGATCACGGCGCCGGCCGGTGCGGCCACCACGATCGCGCGCCACAGGACGAAAAGGGTGCGATCGATCAGCGAGGTATACAGGACACGCAGCACCCCGGGTCTGCGATACGGCGGAAGCTCGAGCGTGAACGCGGTGGGTGTGCCCTTGAGCACCGTCTTGGACAGGGCCCACGAAACGACCAGGGTGAAGAACACTCCGATCAACACGACGCCCACCACCGTGCCGGCCGCGGCGAAGGATGCCACCGCCGGGGGAACCGAGGCGGCCACGAACACCGTGGCCAGCATGATGAGCGTGGGGAAGCGTCCGTTGCACGGGACGAAGTTGTTCGTGAGAATCGCGATCAGCCTCTCGCGCGGAGAATCGATGATACGCGTCGAGATGATCCCGGCCGCATTGCAGCCGAAACCCATGGCCATGGACAGGGACTGCTTTCCGTGCGCGCCCGCCCGCCGGAACATCCAGTCGAGGTTGAACGCCACCCTGGGCAGATAGCCCAGGTCCTCGAGAAGCGTGAACATGGGGAAGAAGATCGCCATGGGGGGCAGCATGACGCTCACCACCCACGCCAGCCCCCGGAACACTCCGTGCCAGACGAATCCCGTCAGCCAATCCGGCGATCCCAGGCTCGTGAACACACCCGCCGCCCAGGCCTCGAAGCCGAACAACAGGTTGGCCAGCATCTGGGAGGGTACGTTCGCGCCGACGACGGTAATCCAGAACACCAGGGCCAGCAGGCCCAGCATGATGGGAAGTCCAAACACCGGCGAGGTCACGATGCGGTCGATGCGTCGGTCGAGGTCCCGGAGCCGGCTGGGGCCACTTTCCCGCACCGCCAGGGCCGTCGCGCTCTCGGCCCTGGAGTAGAGGGCCTCCACCGTCGCATCGCGGAAGTCCTGCCCGAGACCGGGCCTGAGCTCGTCCGCCCGCGCCACCAGTCTCTGCGCCTCGACCTCGCGGCCGTCCTCCTCGCCCACGGCAAGCTCTCCCACCGCCAGGGCCTGCCGGACCCGGTGATCGCCGTCCAGGAGCCGGTACGCAATCCACCTCGGGTTTTCGGCGTCCGGGGCAGCCAGCGCTGCAAGGGGGGCCAACTCGGCCAGCGCGCCGGCGACCTGTGGAGGCGGCTCCGCACGCCGCGGGGCCGGCGTTCGCGTTCCCTCGGCCACTTCGTACACGGTTTCGACGAGTTCCCGGACACCCCGGCCTGACCGGGCCGATGTGAGGACCACCGGCACTCCCAGCTCGGCCGACAACTCCTCGGCATCCACCCGGATTCCCTTGCGCTCGGCCTCATCGATCAGGTTGACGCACACGACGACCCGGCTCGTCACCTCCATCACCTGGAGGACCATGTTGAGGTTTCGCTCCAGGGCCGTCGCGTCCGTGACCACCACCGTGCAGTCAGGTCTGGCGAACAGCAGGAAGTCCCGGGCGACCTCCTCGTCCTGCGACGCAGCCATGAGGGAATACGTTCCGGGAAGGTCGACCAGCTTGAAGCGCACGTCCCTGAACTCGAAGCCGCCTTCGGCGCGCGTTACGGTCTTGCCCGGCCAGTTTCCGGTGTGCTGACGCAGGCCCGTGAGGGAATTGAACAGGGTCGACTTTCCCGTATTCGGATTGCCGGCCAGCGCCACTACCCGGTCGTACCTTCCCATGGAGATGCCCATTCGGGTCAGCTGCTCATAGGCCGGGCAATGCTCGCAGCCGGTCATGAGGCCTCTCGTTCGTCGTCGGTTACCAGTCTGACGGCACCGACGGGCAGAGGCCTGACCTGGATGCCTTCGGCCTGTTCATCTCGCAGGGCCACCAGGGTCTGACGGATCCGAAACGCTCGCGGGCGCCCGAACAGGGGTTCGAGCTCCGGCTCGATCACGGTACCGGGGGTCACGCCCAGGTCGAGAAGCCGGCGGCGGGTGAGCCCCCGTACGCGGTCATCGATTCCCACGACTTCGCCGGCCTGTCCGATCCTCAGACTCGCCAGCGGAACGACCCCGGAGGCAGGCTCGACCGCGTCGCGAACGGGACCGACGTGCACGTTCGAAGCAGCTACGGAGGGCAGAGAAACGTCACTTCCATCTACGTCGAGTCGAACCAGGCCGGCCCTGCGTTCGGTGATCCGGAGGCGCGTACCGCGCGACAGTCCGGCTCGGACGATCGATTCAAAAACCCCCGGCGGCTCGTCCTCGAGATGGGTGACCTCCGCGTCCTCACCCTCCGGATAGTCGGTGAGTGGGACCCCGGGGAACGGCGCGATCATGCCTTCCGTGGTGGGGATCGGATCGCCGTGTGGATCGGTGGGCGGATGTCCCAGCTGGGCATCCAGACGGTCTGTCTGGTCGACGGTCAACCGGTGCTCGGCTCGATCGGCGGCCAGGTGGATCTCCGTAAGGGGTATGTCCGTCTCGTCGTCGAGGAACCGCTCCCATAGCCGGTGCGCCCGCACGACCTGCAGCGCGTATTCACGCCCGCCGGGAGTCAGGAAAAGGGCACTGGCCCGGACTTCCAGAAGGCCCTCCCGCTCCATCTCCTCGATGAGCGACGCGGTCGTCGAGGCTCCGATTCCGACGACCCCGGCCACCGAGTCGGCGGTCGCCGCGACGTGTCGCTGTTTGGACGCGAGCAGGTGCTTGAGAGTGTCCTCCAGGCGCACACGGTGTCGCACCTCCCGCCAGCGCTTCAGGCGGGCGGCTGCTCCGTGACGCGGCAGGAACCACGCGACGACAGCCAGTATCAGGAACGAAAGCCACCACAAGCCGGACATTGTCGTCTCCACGAAACGCCCCGATAGATCGGGGGCAGTGTAATTTAGTCTACACTAAATCTCGTGCATTGTGCGCAGAAAAGCAATGCGTCGCCTCAGGGGTTCGGCGAATCGAGGCTCCTGCCCACCGCAACGGCCAGAGATCTGAGGTCGCCCATGAGATCCGCGAAGCCCCCCGGAGTCAGGCTCTGTCGTCCGTCGCTGGCTGCGCTGGGCGGATCGGGGTGTACTTCCACGATGAGGCCGTCCGCACCGGCCGCCACGGCCGCACGCGCGAGGGCCGGCACCCACTCGCGCCGGCCGGCGGCGTGGCTCGGGTCGACGATCACCGGGAGGTGGGTGCGCTCCTTGAGGATCGGCACGGCGCACAGGTCGAGCGTGTTGCGCGAGGAAGTCTCGAACGTCCTGATCCCCCTTTCGCACAGGATCACACGGGGATTTCCGCCCGCCACGATGTACTCCGCGGCAAGCAGCATCTCATCCACCGTGGACATCATTCCCCGCTTGAGGAGCACCGGCCTCGGCTGCATCCCGACCGCCGAAAGCAAACGATAATTATGCATGTTCCGGGCGCCGATCTGCAGCACGTCGGCATACTCGGCCACCAGGTCGACGTCTTCCGGGGCCACGACCTCGGTGACCACCTTGAGTCCCGTCCTGTCCCTGGCTTCGGCCAGGAGCTCCAGGCCCTGTTTTCCGAGACCCTGGAAGCTGTATGGAGAGGAGCGCGGCTTGAAAGCGCCTCCCCGCAGGACCCTGGCTCCCTCGGCTCGTACGGCGTCTGCCGCCGCGAGAATCTGGTCGCGGCTCTCCACCGAGCAGGGCCCCGCCATGACGACGAGCTGGCTGCCCCCTATGACGACGTCCTCCACCTTGACCCTCGTGGCATCGGGCTTGTGCGCCCTCGAAACCCGAGGGTACCCTGGCGCGTCAGGCCTCAGCTCGGCCACACCGCGCATCGTACGCAGGGCGTCGGCGACGGTCTCTGCGCCTTCCCCAACCACGCTCACGAACGAACCTTCGGGAGTTTCGCTGACCTGGACCCGAAAACCCGACTGCTCGAGAAACCGTACGATGTCGGCCTTGGTCCTAAGGGACGCGTTCTTCTCCAGTACCGCGATCACGATGCCGTCTCCTCTCCCCGCAACCCGCGCACGAAGGCGGCCGGATCCTGCCCCCGGTCGATTGCCTCCACCAGGGCGCTGCCCACGATCACCCCGTCCGCGATTCCTCCCAGGGCGGCCACATCTGAGGCCGACCGAACGCCGAAACCCGCGAGTACCGGAAGGGGCGAGACCTTTCGCACGCGTTTCAGGTAGTCCCCGACCGCGTCGGCGTCGACACTGGCCCCGGTCGTCCCCTTCATGGTCACGGCGTACACGAAGCCACGACTCGCCAGACACACCCGTTCCAGGCGGTCGGGCGGAGTCGCCGGCGTGACGAGCTGGACGAGCGCGATACCCGCGGGGTCCAGAACGGACCGCAGTTCTCCGCATTCCTCCAGCGGCAGATCGGGGACGATGAGACCGGCCACACGGGCCTCTGTCGCGTCAGCTGCGAAACGGTCGAAGCCGTGCGCCATGATCGGGTTCAGGTAGCTCATCAGGAGCACCGGGGCCGCGGACTCCATCGGAGGCAGACCTGCCACGGTATCCAGGATCCACGGAAGGGTGGTCCCATCCTCGAGAGCTGTGCGGCTCGATCGCTGAATCGTCAGGCCATCGGCCATCGGGTCACTGAACGGCACGCCGACTTCGACGAGGTCCGCTTCCCTCACCGCCGATGCCAGCAGTCCGGCGAAGTGTCCGCGGCTCGGAAAACCTGCCGTCAGGAAGGCGGCGATCGCGGGTCGCCCGGCCCGGTTCGCGCGCTCGACGGCGCTGCTGATCCGCTCACCCACGTTCATCATCACAGGCTCTCCCCCATGACTTCGCGCAGGCCGTCCAGAATGCCCAGGTCCTTGTCTCCCCGCCCCGACAGGCCCACCAGGAGGCGCGCGCCCCGCCGCTCGTCAGCGAGTCGCTTCGCGCCGGCCAGGGCGTGGGCCGATTCGAGGGCAGGGATGATCCCCTCGAGAGAGGCGCACTCCTCGAGCACCGTCACCGCTTCATCGTCCCCAACGCTGCCGTAGCGAATCCGGCCGATGGCCGAGAGAAACGCGTGCTCCGGGCCCACTCCGGGGTAGTCCAGCCCTGCGGAGACCGAGTGGGTGTCACGGACCTGTCCGTACTCGTCCTGGAGCAGGAGAGATCGACTGCCGTGCAGGACGCCAGCCGTTCCGAGACTCACGGTGGCGGCGTGTTCGCCGAGGCCCGATCCCCGGCCGCCCGCCTCTATTCCGTGCAGCTCCACCGCGGGGTCTCCCAGGAAGGCGTGGAAGATCCCGATCGCGTTGGAGCCCCCGCCGACGCACGCCACCACCCCGTCCGGAAGACCCGCGGCGGCCTCGAGCATTCCGGAGCGGGCCTCACGGCCGATCACGGCCTGCAACTCGCGGACGAGCCAGGGATAGGGGTGGGGACCCACGGCAGATCCGAGCAGGTAGTAGGTGCCCTCCGGATCGGAGACCCAATCGCGCAACGCCTCGTCGATCGCGGCCCGAAGGGTCCGATCTCCGCTCGTGACCTGGACGATCTCGGCCCCAAGCAGTTTCATCCGCTGGAGATTGGGTCGCTGCCTGGCCGCATCCACCTCGCCCATGTAAACGGTGCACGGGATTCCGAGACGGGCACAGGCCGCAGCCGATGCGACTCCGTGCTGTCCGGCGCCGGTCTCGGCGATGACGCGTTTGGCTCCCATTCGGCGGGCCAGGAGCGCCTGTCCGATGGCGTTGTTGATCTTGTGCGCACCGGTGTGAGCCAGGTCCTCCCGTTTGAGCCAGACCTCCGCGCCCCAGTCCTCACTGAGTCGGGTGGCGAGGGTAAGGGGAGTCGGGCGACCGACCCAGTCCTCGAGCTCCGCCTCGAACGCCGCCCGGAACGCCGGGTCCGCCATCGCGTCTCGCGCTCCGACCGCGAGGAGGGAGAGGGCCGGCATCAGGGTCTCCGGTACGAAGCGGCCGCCGAACTCACCGAATCGTCCGCGTTCGTCGGGCAGCCGCCCGGCCAACAGGTCTTCCAGCGTGGAGCCATCGGGCCTCGTGCCGGTCTCGATCTTACTCATCCCCGTGCATCCCCGGTTCGGTTTCATGGTTGGGCCCACTATCGCGCTGAGCCGCGGCCGCGGTCCGCGCCGCCTGCACGAACGCTGCGATGCGCACTGGATCCTTGTGACCCCTGGTTTCTTCCACGCCGCTCGAGACGTCCACCCCAAACGGGCGGACCTTGTAGATCGCGTCGGCGACGTTGCCGGGCCCGAGGCCGCCTGCCAGCACCAGCGGCATCCTCCGGGCCAGTCGAGCCGCGCGCTCCCAGTCCGGCTGCTGTCCGTGTCCTCCCTTGCC
>JBDHBK010000080.1:0-7179 GCA_039592635.1 Gemmatimonadota bacterium | reverse complement strand
CCGAGACGGCCAGGGCGGTGGGCTGGGACAGTTCGCCCGGCCCCTGCCCCGGTCGACCCAGACTCCCAACCACACTGCCGGAGCGACCGAACACGACCACCCGTCCGCCAGCGTCGTCAAGCACGTAGACCCTGCCCTCGCGGTCGGCTCCGACTTCCCAGGGGGACACATCCGTGAAGCGGACTTCGCCATCCGCGTCGGGAGATATCGTGACGTCGGTCTCGAACGACCAATCGAGGGGAGTATCAGGACCTCTAACCGTAAGACGCTCGACTCCATCTTCCGTCGAACGCTCGACCGTGGTTCCGGGGTCGGAGCCCGGGTCGCAGGCCGCCGCAAAGACTACCCACGTGATGATGGCGGAGACGGCCCGAGCTTGGCGCGTTGCGGACCTCACGGCACCGGGCGGAAGCCTCAGGGAAGTTCCTCCCTGACCAGGGTCAGGATGGCGGCCTGTGGTATCACGAGGTACGTCTTGCCCTCGAATTCGATCTCGACGGCTGCCCTGCGAAAGAACAGGGCGTAGTCTCCGGGCAGGGCCTGCACCGGCATGTAGCGCGCCTCTCCCTGGCCGATCTTCCAGGGCTCTTCGTCCAGCTCGGTCGGAGCGGAGACCGGCGTGCCCGGGCCCGTCGCTACCACCGTGCCGCCCTGGACCTCCTTCTTGTCGACGGCCGTCGGCGGAAGATACAACCCGACTCGCGTCCGCTCCTCGCCTTCTTCCGGGGACACGAGGATTCGGTCTCCGACGACGAGCAGGCGCTTCTTCCAACCGTCCATTACATGCCTCCGCAGGAGTATCTCAGAACTGCATCTGACAAGATATCGGAAGGCTGCGTTGCGGGCGACGAATAGTAGTTGACTAGTCTGACTAGTGTGTTAATATTTCCTTCATGACAACGTATTCCCTGTACGAAGCCAAGGCCCGATTCAGCGAGGTGATCCGTCTCGTCCGGCAGGGTCGCACAGTCACCGTAACGTACCGTGGAGAGCCCGTGGCCCGGATACAGCCCGTCCAGGGCGAGTCGTCCGAACTGGAAGAACGCTTGCGACGGTTCGAGGACGCCGGGGTGCTGCGCTCCCCCGAAACGCAGGCGGTACCACTCGAGCGGGTGGCCCGGAGGCCGGGTGCATTGAGCCGCTTTCTGGCCGAACGGGAAGAATGAACGTCGCCTACATCGACACGTCGTCGCTGGTCGCTATCGCGTTCGGCGAGGCCGGGGGACTGGCGCTGGCCCGTCGCCTCGAAGCGATGGACCGACTCTTCGCCTCGAACCTGCTCGAAGCTGAGCTGAGGGCGACCTTCGTGCGGGAGCGGGTACCCGCAGACCATCCGCTGCTCGGACGAATCACCTGGGTGCTTCCCGATCGCCCCCTTGGGCGGGAGATCGGCGTCGTACTGGGCGCTGGCTACCTTCGCGGAGCCGACCTGTGGCACCTGGCAAGTGCCCTGTACCTGGCCGGCAACCCGCGAGACCTGCCGTTCATCACGCTGGACGAAAGACAGGAAGTGGTGGCTCGGAAGCTTGGATTCCCCGGCTGAGCCGCTCGGCGTCTTGACGCACCCGGGCCCCCGACCTATCACCCGTGCATGCCATACTCGACGCCGTCACGGGCCAACCACTCGACCCCGGAGTTAGTCAGCAGTCGCTCATGAGCCTTCTTCATTTCTATCGCTCACCCGCGCAATCGCAATCCGCTCGCCTGGCGCTGCTGGAAACGGCTCGAGCCCGGGTCTCCGAGAGCATCGCGGATATCCGGTCGGAAACGTGCTTCAACGTCGAGACCGCCCGCTCACTCGATGACGGCGAAATGCGGATCCTCACGTGGCTGCTCAGCGAGACGTTCGAGCCCGATGGATTCGGCCGGGACAGCTTCCTGCTGAACGGAATCGAAGAGGAGCAGCTGCGGGCGGGGGCTTACGAATCCCGCCTCCTGGAAGTTGGACCCCGGATGAGCTTCACCACCGCGTGGTCCACCAATGCCGTATCCGTCTGCCACGCGTGCGGGCTGTCCCCGATCCGGCGCATCGAGCGCTCTCGCCGCTATCGGGTCGACGCCGATGGAGGACTGGATTCAGAGCATATCGCGCAGTTCCTGCACTTCGTACACGACCGGATGACCGAGTGTGCGTATGCCGCGACGCTCGAGACGTTCGAACACGGCATCGAGCCGGAGCCCGTGCGCACCATCCCCGTGGTGGAGAACGGACGCTTCGCCCTGGAGCGCGTGAACCGGAGCATGGGACTCGCGTTCGACGATTGGGACCTCGACTACTATACGCGGCTGTTTCAGGAACAGGTGGGCCGGGACCCGACGGACGTCGAACTCTTCGATATCGCACAGTCGAACAGCGAGCACTCCCGCCACTGGTTCTTCAAGGGTCGACTGATCATCGACGGGATGGAGGCCCCGCGGAACCTGATGGAGCTGCTGCGGGCGCCGCTCGACGCGAATCCGGGCAACAGCGTCATCGCGTTCAAGGACAATTCCAGCGGCATCCGGGGGTATCGAATCCGGACCCTGATGCCCGAACAACCCGGAAAACCGGGACGGATGGTGCCGGCCGAAGCCGAGTACCACGTGATCTTCACGGCCGAGACCCACAACTTCCCCTCGGGTGTGGCTCCGTTCCCGGGCGCCGAGACGGGCACCGGCGGGCGCATCAGAGACGTCCACGCCGCGGGGAAGGGCTCGCTGGTGGTGGCTGGCACCGCGGCCTATTGCGTGGGCAACCTCTACATCCCGGGCTACGAGCTTCCGTGGGAAGATCCGCGGTTCGCCTATCCGTCCAACCTCGCCTCGCCTCTCGAGATCGAGATCGAGGCGTCCAATGGGGCCTCGGACTACGGCAACAAGTTCGGCGAGCCGATGATCCAGGGGTACACGCGCTCGTTCGGGATGCGGCTTCCGGACGGGGAACGGCGGGAGTGGATCAAGCCGATCATGTTCAGCGGCGGCATCGGGCAGATCGACGCCCGGCACACCGAGAAGGACTCGCCCGAGCCGGGAATGTGGGTCGTGAAGATCGGTGGGCCTGCCTACCGCATCGGTATGGGCGGGGGCGCGGCGTCCAGCATGGTGCAGGGCGAGAACGTGGCCGAGCTGGACTTCAACGCGGTGCAGCGCGGCGACGCCGAGATGGAGCAGAAGGTCAACCGGGTCCTGCGCGCCTGCGTCGAGTTGGGCGACGACAATCCGATCGTCAGCATCCATGACCAGGGCGCGGGCGGCAACTGCAACGTGCTCAAGGAGATCGTTGAGCCCGCGGGAGCCCAGATCGAAGTGCGGGCTATCCCGGTGGGAGACGAGTCTCTGTCCGTGCTCGAGATCTGGGGCGCCGAGTACCAGGAGAACGACGCCCTCCTGCTGCGGCCGGAGCACGAGGAGCTGTTCCGGTCCCTCGCCGAGCGCGAGAAGGTGCCGGTCGGTTTCGTCGGAAAGGTCACGGGCGACGGGCGCATCGTGCTGCACGACGAGGTCGACGGTTCGACCCCGGTCAACCTCGAACTCGACGCCGTCCTCGGGGACATGCCGCAGAAGACGTTCGAACTCGACCGGGTAGATCCCGAACTGCGGCCGCTCGAGCTTCCCGAGGACCTCTCCGTAGCCGGGGCTCTGGACCGGGTGCTGCGGCTGCTCTCGGTAGGATCGAAGCGTTTTCTCACCACCAAGGTGGACCGCTGCGTGACTGGCCTGGTGGCCCGCCAGCCCACCGCGGGGCCGCTTCAGCTGACGGTCGCGGACGTGGCGGTGATCGGACAGAGTCACTTCGGCATCACCGGCGGCGCCACCGCGATCGGCGAACAGCCGATCAAGGGTCTGCTGAACCCGGTGGCCATGGCCCGAATGAGCCTGGGTGAGGCGCTCACGAACCTGGTGTGGGCACCGGTGAGCGCTCTCGAAGACGTGAAGTGTTCCGGCAACTGGATGTGGGCCGCCAAGCTCCCCGGCGAGGGAGCGAATCTCGCCATGGCGGCGGCTTCGCTCAGCGCCTGTCTACTGCAGCTCGGCATCGCGATCGACGGCGGAAAGGACAGCCTGTCCATGGCCGCTCTGGCCCCCGGCGAGAGCGACGAGGATGAGACCGTTAAGGCCCCGGGCGCACTGGTCGTCTCGGCGTACGTGACATGTCCGGACGTGACGAAGGTGGTCACGCCGGACCTGGAGCTGCGCGAGACGGGACGGATCCTGTTCGCGGATCTTGCGCACGGCCTGACGCGGCTTGGCGGGTCCTCCCTTGCCCACGTGTTCGGACAGCTGGGAGACGATCCGCCCGACCTCAGCGACCCGCCGCAATTCAAGCGCGCATTCGAAGTCGTGCAGCGCCTGATTGGCGAGGACCAGCTGACAGCCGGGCACGACCGGAGCGACGGAGGCCTGATCACCACGCTGCTGGAAATGGCGTTTGCCGGAAACTGCGGCCTCGAGATCGATCTTCCGGGCGACGCCGCCGAGGCCATTCAGCTCCTGTTCAACGAAGAGCTGGGACTGGTGATGGAGGTACCGGCGCACCGGGCGGAGCGCGCCGTGACCATGTTCGAGGCCGCGAACGTCCCGTGCTACGACATCGGGCGAGCGATTTCGACGCCGGAAGTAAGCATCGCGGTGGGTGGCGAGACCGTTCTCGAGGCGGACATGCGCGACCTCCGGGACACCTGGGAGGCCACCAGTTTCCAACTCGACGCCCTGCAGGCCAATCCCGCCTGCGTGACCCAGGAACGGGACGGACTGCGCAAGCGCGTGGCGCCGACGTACGAAATTCCCTGGGATATGGCCCCCACGGCTCCCGAGATCCTGGTGAGAGCCGCGAAGCCCAAGGTGGCCATCATACGGGAGGAAGGCTCCAACTCGGACCGGGAGATGGCCTCGGCGTTCTTCCTCGCCGGGTTCGAGGCGTGGGACGTCGCGATGTCCGACCTGCTGGCCGGACGGATGCGCCTCGAGGGGTTCCATGGCCTCGCCTTCGTAGGCGGTTTCAGCTACGCCGACGTCCTCGATTCGGCGAAGGGCTGGGCAGGAGTGATCCGCTTCCACCCGGAGTTGGCCGAGCAGTTCGACGTTTTCGCTGCACGCCCCGACACCTTCACGCTGGGTGTGTGCAACGGCTGTCAGTTGGAAGCGCTGCTGGGGTGGGTCCCGTGGAGCGGCATTGGCGACCAGCTGCAGCCCCGCTTCATTCACAACGCTTCGGACCGTTTCGAGTGCCGCTACAGCACGGTGCGCATTCTCGAGAGCCCCTCGCTGATGCTGCGGGGCATGGAGGGCGCGACCCTGGGCGTGTGGCTGGCCCACGGTGAGGGCCGTGCGTTCTTCCCGGACCCGGCGGTCCTGGAGCGTGTGGAAGCCGAGGGCCTGGCGCCCGTCCGCTTCGTGGACGACTTGGGTGACGTCACCGATCGCTACCCGTTCAACCCGAACGGCTCGGCGAAAGGAATCGCAGCCCTGTGCTCACCGGATGGCCGGCACCTGGCCATCATGCCGCACCCGGAACGGGGGTTCTTGAGCTGGCAGTGCGGCTGGAACCCGCCCGAGTGGAGGGATGCGATACGAGCGGCCGCCGAGAAGGGGCAGCCGTTCCCGTCTCCCTGGATGCGGATGTTCCAGAACGCCCGGGAGTGGTGCGAAGGCGCCTAGATCAGCTCCCCGCCCACAGCAGGAGCGCGCCCAGCAGGATCACCAGAAGCGACCACCCCCTGATGGCACGGTCGGCCTTCAGCTTCCACCATTCCGCCATCTTTCGGGCCCGGTCGAAGCCCATCATCGGCAAGGCCACGCCTCTCAATATCACCAGCAAGCCCAACGCCCATATAAATGCGGGGAGGCGCGTCGACGGAGCCGCCAGGACGAGGGCGATTCCAATGCCAATGCGGAATATGGAGATGACCGGCAGCATCCTCCGTGTGAGCGCCTTGTCGAGGCCCCGCCGCATGTGGGCGGGGGATGCCAGCATCGTGAGTCCGATGCCGAGGCCGAGTACCCCTGTGGCCACGACGAACAGGGTCATGGCACCCGCCGCAGATCCAGGTCGTGGAAGTCGTAGCTGAAGTCCACGGAAGGCGAGGCAGCTTTCATGCGCGCGCCGGCCACGCTGCCATCGGTGGCCAGCTCGAAGGTGATGAACGCGTCGGCCCGCAACTCGCGATCCCGCCAGCGCACGTAGAACGTATCGAACTGCCAGTGCTCGAGGTCGCCCAGCAGGGATTCGGTGCGGCTGAACTGGATCGCCAGGCCGCCCTCTTCCTCCATGATCTCGATATCACCGTACCAGGCGTCCCGATACGTACCGGCATAGCCTTCCAGTGGAAGCGATGGGCGGGACGTGCTGTCCCTCTCGGCCGCCGCCGCCTGGTCCCGGGCCGCTACCGTCGAGTCCCGGCGGACCTGCAGATCCCTGAACAAGGTGATCCAGTCCCGCGGCTCGGCCTCCAGGTAGTGATCGAGAATCCGGTTGGTGATGGACTCGAACGCCACGCCCATTTCCTGGTTGGTCAGGACGGCGATCCCCAGCTTGAGTCCCGGAATCATCGTGACCCGCGAAACGTAGCCCGGAAGCCCGCCCGTGTGCGTCACCAGCTTGTGACCCCTGTGGTCACGGATCCCGAACCCGAGCGCGTAACCGGCGAATTGTGCCTGCATCGGCTCCATTCCCTCAGGGACCCGACCGATCGGCAGGGGAGTGACCGGCTTCCACAGCTGGGTCGTCGTCCGCTCGGAGAAGATGCGCTCCGAATCTGATACGCGGCCGGAATCCAACTGCACGATCAGCCACTTCGCCATGTCCGCCGCGGTCGAGTTGATCCCGCCGGCGGCGTTCGTCGCCGTCGCGGCGAGCGGCACGACCGGCCGCACGGTCCCCTCGATGCGGGCATGCGGCGTGGCGACGTTCCCTTCCTCGAGTGTCGAGGCCCGGGTCACCCGCGTGTCTTCCATTCCCAGCGGGTCGATGATCCTGGCCTGGACGAAGTCCTCCCAGGTGAGCCCACTGACGTCCTCGATGACCAGGGCCGCGACGTGGTACAGGATGTTGTCATAGGCGTAAGCGCTGCGGAAACTCGTCACCGGTTTCAGGTAACGAACGGCCTCGACGATCTCTCTCCGCGTGAAGTCCGACTCCGGCCAGTACAGCAGATCCCCCTGCCCGAGCCCCAGACCGCTCCGGTGCACCAGGAGGTCCCT
>JBDHBK010000079.1:0-7282 GCA_039592635.1 Gemmatimonadota bacterium | reverse complement strand
GGAGACCAGTAACCACGCGCGGCCTGGCTGGATCGGGCCCGCTCAGGATAGGCCAATGAGTCCCTCTCTCACGCTTGAGGGCTGGACCTGGAAACGGGTGACCAGCCTGGCGGCCGGTGCCGGCATGGCAGTGGCCTCCTACATGACCATCCGCCATTTCTTTGCCGCGAACTACCCGGAGTCGATCTGGGAAGGCTCGTTCTGTGACATCTCGGCCTTCTTCAACTGCGACAGCTCGGCGTATTCCAGCATCTCGGCCATAGCCGGCGTCCCCATCGGCGTGTTTGGGGCCATCCTGGGTGGAATGGTGGTCCTCGGGGCCCTCATCCCGTCGGCGGCGCTGGAGCGAACGAACAAGAGCCTGGCGCTGGCGAACGGGGTCGGCGTGGTCACCCTGGCGCTGTACTCGGTCTTTGTCCTCGGCAGCCTGTGCCTGTTGTGCACCGGCTTCTACGTGTCCTCGCTGATCAGCCTGTTCCTGTTCTGGCGCTATGGAGTCGATAGTGATGCAGGAGGCGTCGTGTCCAGGTGGCTGCAACCCTCGGTCGCGATCCTCGTGGTACTGGCACTGTTCACGGCGACCCAGGCGTGGGCGGCGATGCGCTATCACGAGGCAAAGCGAGATGCCCAGAGCGGTGGAGTGGCCGCCCGGGTGGTGAAGCAGTACTTCGGCCTGCCCGAAGTCGAGTGGCCTAGCGAAATCTCGGAATATCGGACGGCCAGTGCCACCGACGACTTCGAGGCGGCTCCGATCCGGATCGTGGAGTACGTAGATCCCCTGTGCTCGGACTGCAAGTACCTCTACGAGCAGATGCTCCTTCTCAAGGATGAGTTCGAGGGCCAGATGAACGTCGCGTTCCAGTTCTTCCCCCTGGAAGCGAAGTGCAACGACGTGGTGGACAAGGACAAGCACCCGGGCGCCTGCGAGATGTCGTACCTGGCGGCGTACGATCCGGAGAAGTTCGCGCCCATCATGGACGAGGTGTTTGCCAACTTCGAGGCGGCAAAGACTCCTGAGTGGCGGGCAGACCTGGCGCGGCGGTACGGGGTCGAGGCAGCGACGAGCGATTCAGTCACCATCGCCAAGGTGGCTCGCCAGATAGCGACTGGAGCGGAGTACGACAAGACGTCGGACCAGTACGCGCATGGCATCCGCTCGACGCCCACCATGATCATCAACAATCGCATGGTGATCGGCACGTTCCCCTACGAGCAGCTCAGGGCGATCTTCCAGGCGCTGGTGGATGAGGCGGAGACGGGTGGGCAGTTCATGGAGAGCTGGGAAGACTAACAACGACCTACGGGGCTGACGTTTTGGAGCTCTTTCCTACTGCCTGAGCGATTCCGCTCGGGCACGCTTACCTACCGCGAAAGGCCGATCCGGACGCTGCGCTCAAAGTCCGCCGATTTCGCGGATTCGTCAGGCCCCTATCCGAGGGGCGTGTTAGGCTGCGCACTATGCTTCACCTAGAACAACATCAGGATGATGCAAATACTCTTGCACTTCTGCGAAGAATCTCCCCATATGCAGTCCATCCATCAGTGCGTGATGTGCTTGCACGCTCAACGGCATTTTCAAGAACTTGCCCTCGTCGGAGAATTTTCCCCACGCAATCCGTGGCACAGAATCCGCTGGATGCAATTGAAGTGGGTGCATAAAGCTTGTGAACGATACCCAAGGTATCGCTGTCATAAACAACAAATCATCTTGCCCTGGTCCGTCTTCCAATGTCGGATGTTCTCGCACATAAGCCATCTGCTCTGTTGCTCTCTCTGCAAACAACGAAAAATCCTCCGTATACTCAATCGTACAGAAACTGAACAAGTCCTCATTCGTTAGAATCGTTGTGGATGGGTGTACGATCTCGTGTTCTACGACCTTTCCCGCCCGAATGCGCAACCGGAACTCGGGAACTGCGTTCGCCGCTCGTGCGAGCACGTACACTGTCGCCACGGTAAACGAAATGCCGCGCTGCTTGATAACAGGATAGAATGCCGTCAAGTCTACATTCGCACACAAGCCGAAGTGCGGATAGTCATAGGTGCTAAAGAGCTTGAAATGCTCGTGTCGCGGCCAAGTCTCTAGGTCAATATCACGCATATTTCATCTCCAGACCGATTCGTCCGTGGCAGAAGTCTGGGCTCGGGTTGCCTGAACCGATCGCCTGAAGTCTTCGACCAGTGCTCCGGTGCTCTGTGGAATCCTGGCGCTCACGAACTCCTGGAACTCCTCTCCAAACCAGTCCTTTCGGAGCTTCCACTCCACACGTCCCCAGCTCCAGCGGTGAAGGCGAGCTGCCCGATCAGGCCGTTAAGCCTATCGAGGACCGCCTGAGTTGAGGAGTGACGAAGCTGCCGAGAGTTGTTTCGTACCTGGGATGCGAGATACAAGAGAGACACAACGCCTGCCGCGCCGACGATCTCTCCTATTGCACCCAATGCGCCCCAGTTCACGGTTCTGTTCTACCTCGTTCGGGTGTGGGTGGTTAAGCCTAACGGTCGGCGCTTCAGCTGCGCGGCCGAGGTCCGGGGAGCGAAGCGATTTCCACGAAGCTAGCCCGCGTCAGCTGCTAGCGCTTGTTAGGCGCCCTGCGCAGATCAGCGCCGTGTCGGATAAGTCCGTCTTGATTAGGCCCGCAAGGACGCGAATTCGTCCACCGAAAGCGGACTCAGTGCTCGGGAAGCACCCGCGTCAACCAGCGCATGGAATTGAGGAGTAGCCGGGCGTTCTGTGAGCCGACCGCGGTGTTCATGCCCCGGGGCTCCGCATTTGGTCCAACTCGCTGAGCAACGGCCATCGCGGCCTCACTGTAGACCACGACGCGCCCGCGGTCCAGAGAACGCGCCGCGCCCTGGAGCCAGCCGCCTACCGCAATGCGGGGCGTGTCGTCTCCGATTTCCCACAGACCCTCCGGCTGCATCGACTCGATCTCCGGCCCGAAGACCAGGATCGGCCGGAAGGCCGGATCCAGAGCGCGCATGGCATGGCCATAGAACGTGGCTGCGGAGTCTACGCGTTCTGCCCGATCTCGACCGTTCGTGATGGGGTGTGGGGCGAGCGTCCCGCGCGACCGACTGAAGACAACCGGGTCCCAAACCTCGTAATCGAGCGCGTAGCCGTCGAGCATCTCCAGCCCGAGCAAAGCAGCGAGGTTCGCCGCCGCCCGCGGGAACGGCCGGTGGTCCACGAAGAGCAGCAAGGCGCCACCGCCACGGATCCATCCGAGCAAAGCTTCCAGTTCGTCATCGCTGAAAGCGAAACCGAGTGTGTCCGCCGCCTCCTGGGACGCAGCGGGAAGTGCATTCGAAATCACGATCACGCCGGCGTCGGCAAGCGCTTCCGGAGTAATCGATTCCCGCAGTGACGCCACCCTGTATCCGTCCGCGCGGAGCAAGTCTCCGAAGGGACGGTAAAAGCCCGTCAGCGAATGTGCGTTGTGGTGGGCCTCATCAAGAAGAACGAGCGGCCCTGCTCCCTCAGGGTACGCAGGAGCGTCGACCTGCACTCGGTAGGACGTATCCTCCACCACAGGCTCCTGCGCCGCTGCTGACAGGGGCGCCAGCACCAGGCTGAGAAGACTGACGATCGAGATTCGAGCTGGAATCACGGCTTCCACAAAGGTGTCTTCAACCTTGGCAAGGTGAATGAGCGTTCGGACGATATTGGTATATCCGCAAATGTCTGTTAGCTGGCCCCCGCCGTCGGGCAATCGCCCGATACGGATTCCGGAAACCAGACGACGGACCCACCAAGTGGAAGTTCCGCGAATCTTGGAGATGACTCCGCGAGACTTGGGAGAGCCTCCACGAAGCCGATCTCGGACGGATCGGCTTCCGCTACCTCTTCCCAACTGGGCATAGGCTCCAGTCGAGCCAGCTGAGAATAGCATCGTACAGCGTAGGGTAGCCCATCTCCCGATCCGAGAGTCGACGCATCGGTGACTTCGAAGTGCAAATGCGGGTGGCTCGTCTGACCTGAGTTGCCGATTCGACCTATGACCTGACCCCGAAGAACGCGGTCACCCACCTCTACGCCGATGCTCTCCTGCAGCAGGTGGTGGTACCACGCGTACCTGCCGTCACCCAGATCGATCACGACTCGATTGCCGCCGATCGTCTGCCAATCGATTCTCGTGCCTGACGCTCCCAGCTCGCCAATGGGCTCGTCTGGCACCCCTCTCTTCACAGCCACTATCGTGCCGTCGGCAACAGCGAAGACCTCGACTCCCAGTGTGCTCTCCCAGTCCGGTCCACCGAGCTCTCGTCCCCCTTCGCCCTCCACGCTCTCCAGCTTGAACCAGTCGATGGCGAACCGCTGGTCCATCGAGAGCGTGCCGCTGCGAGGCGCCAACGTGGTGCGGTGGTGCGAAACATCTGCGGGGCCAGCATGCGCATACCACGGGCCGCCGCGCACGGGGGGATCGAGTAGAGGGAGTTCGACACGACGAACCGGGATGGCCTTCGTCAGCAGTTCGGCCTCGGTCAAGCCGTTTGGGGTCTCGTAACCCAGCCAGAGTCGATGTTGAATCGAGTCCAGTTCCTCCGCCTCGGATCGGATCGCCAGGAAGATGACGGAGACTGACCCCGGATCGATACGTACCGCGTCTGGTCGCCCGGGTGATCGGGTGATCCGTCGGAGTTCGGGACCACGGAAGAGGCCAAGGCGCAAGGCTTCGTCCGCCGCGCCGACAATTTCGAGGCTGTCCAAGCTTAGCGAACGGGGATCAAACCCCGTAATTCGCAGTTCGTAGAGCAGGTGGGTACCGCCCTCGGATGTCATCGGAGTGATGCGCGCCAGCGCTTCGACGCCGAGTCGAATTCCGAGGCCCGGCAACGGTACCTGGGCAGACTCTCGCTCTTGGCGATCACACCCGACACACGCGAGTGCCCCGATCGTCGCGAGAACTACTGTGCCTCTGACAGCATTCATCGAGTTGCCCCGCACGGTGTCGACTTCATCAGATGAACGCTAGGGCGAGTCTCGCACGGCTGTCAATCGCAGGTGAGATGGACAGCAGTCGACCCCTCTTGGCTCCAGCGTGTCGGTAGTGTACTTGGCGATACAAAGTTCGTATGATTGCCGAGGGCAGGTAGCACCTGAGCAGAAGGAAGCCCACAGGGAGGTTCCTTGAAGAAGTGGCTGAGACGCATCCGCGGTGCGATCGGGATGGGACTGACCTGGGCGTTGGCATGGTTCGGTGCGGGAATGATCCTCCTGCTGATCGTCGGCCCTGACGCGGCAGACGTTCCTTTTCCCCTCGGGTTTGGTTTCATCGGCTTCCTTGCGGGCGTCACGTTCTCAGGAGTGCTCGGGATTGTCGAGGGCCGTCGCAGCTTCGATCAAATGTCGCTTCCGCGCTTCGCGGGTTGGGGGGGACTCGGAGGGCTTCTGCTGTCCGTGGTCTTCGTCCTCGCGGCCGGCCTCGGAGGTAACGTGATCCTGGTGTTGGCTCCCGTATTCGCACTCTCGAGTGCGCTGTCCGCGGCTGGTTCACTGGCCCTGGCCAGAATGGCGGACCGCGAATACCTCGACGCTGGCGCGGTTGGAGCCGCGGCGCGGCTTACCGAGTCCGACCAGGCGAAGCCGGACTGGATACGCCATGGTTGAAGAACGGATCGAGCTGCGGGCCGCCCGGCCCGACCTCGACGAGGGGTTGGTGTTCGCCAGCTACCTCAATACCGCCGCCGAAGGCTTCTTCGAGTTTTGGCTTGGCAGGGACTTTGCCGACGTCGTAGCGGAGGCCTTCACGAAGCCGGGCCATGACCTGTCTCACGAGCACACGGCGTTCGCCGAGCGCGGCGGAAGAATTATCGGGATGGCCCTATGCTACACGGCCGAACAGCACCGCGCCTCCTCGTCCGAGCCGCTGCGCGAGGCCGAAGGCTATCGAGCCTTCCGCGCTGCGATCATCGGAGCCGTAATGTCTCCGATCATGCGAGTCCTCGATACGCTCGAGGATGGCGACTTCTACCTTCAGGCGATCGCCGTTGACGAGCATCTGCGAGGAGCAGGCGTCGGGTCCATCCTGATCGGCTGGGTCGAAGACCAGGGGCGAGCCAGCGGGTCCCGGCGGTTGTGCCTCGATGTTTCCGGCTCGAATCCCGGCGCTCGCAGGCTATACGAGCGCCGGGGCATGGAGGTGGTCTCGGAGTCGAAGATCTTCTATATGCCTGGGGTCAGGCTCCTGCGGATGGCGAAGGCCATCTGACAGGGTCCCGGCCGGCCGCCGCATGACCGATCGCCGGGACCGCTCCTGCCGCGACCCCGGCGCTCTCTGTTTCCGCAACGGTCGTCAGCCCGCTAGAGCCGGAAGATGATCCCGGCGTTGAGCTCGATCTGGTTGGCGTACTGCGGGTCCTCCGTGAGGTAGCAGCCATAGAAGCCGCACCACCATCCACCCGGGTCAGACTTGATGTACGTCGGGGTCCAGCGTGCTTCAGCGCGAAATCCGAACTTCGGGCTCGCGAAGGGGAAGATCTTGGCGCCGAAAGCGAACGTCGCGGAGAACTGGGTCCCGCCGTCGATCTCTCCTTGTTCGGAGCTGACGGAACCGAACTGTGTGGCTCCGAGACCGACGAGGACGTAGGGGCGAGCCACTGCGTCGATGTTGCTGAAGGCAAAGGAGTAGTAGCCGTGGTAGTTGTAGACGTTCATGTCGCCAACCGTGGCCTTGTCTCTCCCGCCGGCTTCGAGCTGGGTCGGCTGGGTGTCGAACAGGAAACCGATTTCCGAGTTCTCGCTCAACATGTAGCCGAAACGCAGCCCCCATGAAAAGGAATCCACGGGGTCGAGGCGGTTGAAGGTCCCCTCGTCGGTCTCTACCGTCGCTCCGCTTACGCCGTCGCTGAACGTGTAGCCGGCGTTGGCTGAGATCTCGAACTTCGAGCTCTGCGCCTGTGCCGATGTCGCCGCCAGACCTATGGCCAATGCTACCAGAAGTGTCTTGCGAATCATTACTGGGGCCTCGTTTCAGTTACGTGGTCGGGACTGTGCCCTTGTCCCGTCGGGGAACACCAGAGAGGGAGACTACCTGCACGCTTCCTCAGCCGCCAGCCGCCAGTATCCCGACTGCCTCGATCAGGCGCTCGACTTCCTCGTGGTTGGTGTAGCAGGCGCACCCTGCCCGTAGCAGGCCCTCCGGCTCGACATCCAGGCGAGCCGTGACCAACGAGGCATAGAAGTTCCCGTGTGACAGGAACAGGCCCCATTCGGTGGACAGGCGAGCCGCCGCCTCGGCCGGCGTGTGCCCTTCGATAGTAAACGAAAGGGTGGGAGTGCGGG
>JBDHBK010000078.1:0-7548 GCA_039592635.1 Gemmatimonadota bacterium | reverse complement strand
AGGGGTCTGGAGGATGGAGAAAGCGCGCCAGTGACTGTCATAACCGGCGCGCGCAGTTCGGGTTGGAAGAATGACCCCGGCGCGACTCGAACGCGCGACCTTCGGATTAGGAATGCGGTTGCTGGGGTGCACTCAAGGTAACGAGGCAGACAGGACAGACCGATCTGGGGTTCGGGCGAGTCTGCTGGGTCTGCCCCCACCGGCTGCGTCGGGTCAAGACACGGGTCAAGACGGAGCCTCTGAATAGGCTTCTCAGGATTCGAATAGGCTTCTCAGGATTCTCTCCCTTACTCTGCTTTCGGGCAAAGTACGGGCAAAGTGGACTCCGGTTGTTCCGCCAAGGTTCGGACGCCTGCAGCGACACGACAGGCGCTCCAAGCCTCCATCCCCTATATTGATCGCACCCTCCTCGTTCCTCCGAGGCATGTATGGCCCACTTGGAACGACTGAAGTCAGCGCTGGCGGACCGCTACGCCGTCGAGTCGGAGATCGGCCGCGGCGGGATGGCCGTGGTGTACCTGGCTGAAGACCTGAAGCACCACCGCCAGGTCGCGATCAAGGTCCTTCACCCAGAGCTGTCAGCCTCTCTCGGCGCCGAGCGATTCCTGCGCGAGATCGAGATCGCCACGAAACTCGTGCATCCTCGGATCTTGCCGATTTTCGACTCAGGTGAGGCGGACGGATTCTTATTCTACGTCATGCCGTACATCGACGGCGAATCCCTGCGCGATCGACTTGACCGAGAGAAACAGCTTCCCCTGGAGGACGCACTTCAGATCGCCCAACAGGTAGCCGATGTCCTGAGCTATGCCCATGACCAGGGGATCGTACATCGAGACATCAAGCCGGAGAACATACTGTTCGAGGCCGGGCACGCGATCGTGGCTGACTTTGGGATTGCCAAAGCGATCGCCACCGCCGGCGGGGAAAAGCTCACACAGACCGGTCTCGCGGTGGGAACGCCCGCGTACATGAGTCCGGAGCAGGCTGGTGGGGAAGCGTATACGGATGGTCGCGCTGACCTCTACGCGCTCGGCTGTGTGCTGTACGAGATGCTGGCAGGCGATCCGCCGTTCACCGGGGCGACGTCGCAGGTAATCTTGGCTCGCAAGTCTACGGAATCCGTGCCGAGCCTGCGTACGGCGCGAGAGACCGTTCCTGAAGGTGTCGAGGCGGTTATTGCGCGGTCGCTGGCGAAAGCGCCTGCCGACCGCTACCCGACCGCCGAGGCGTTCGGCGAGGCGTTACGGGACCCGCCCCAGCCCGAAGTGAGCCGTGCGCGCCGCCGACGGGCGCTGATCCTAGCCGTTTCCGCGGTTGTGGTAGGGACCGGCTGGGTGGTCCTGTCCACTCTGCGGTCGGCGAGCGCAGAGGCTTTTCCGGTCGTCGCCGTCCTGCCATGTGACAACCGAAGCCGTGACGCCGAGCAGGATCAAGTTGCGGACGATTGGTCGGAAGATCTGATCCGCAACCTGTTGAAGACGGCGCAGCTCCGCCCCAGGTCCTGGTCAACAATGAGGAAATATCGGGGCAGCGAGAGGAGCCCGTCCGAGATCGCGGCTGAGGAGCAGGCCGGCTACTTCCTGAATTGCGGCGTGGACGAAACAGGTAGCGAGGTGCGATTCGTGGCAGACCTCGTCCGCACCGACGACGAGGAGCTTGTGTGGGCCAACGAGTTCCAGGACGAACTTACCGTGGCGGGCATCACCTCCATGCAGAGCCGGGTCGTCCAGGAGATCGCCGAGGCCCTGGGCGCTGGCATCTCGTCGAGCGAGCTCGCTCAACTCGATCGCCTGCCGACGCAGAGTGATTCCGCCTACAATCTCTACCTCCTGGGGCGGCGAGCCTTCCAGATTATGACGGCCGAGTCGCTGCGGCAGAGCCTCGAGTTCTACGACCAGGCGATTGCTTTGGACTCGACGTTCGCCCTGGCCTATGCGGCCCAGGCACTCGCGCTGGGGTTCAATGCCGAGTTCGCCTCTCTGGCGCCGCGGGACTACTACCCCGAGATGAAGCGACTGCTGATCCAAGCACTCGAGATCGACGAATCGCTCGGCCCGGCACACACGATGTACGGCCTCGTCATGAAGGACTACAACGGGGACTGGCCAACGGCCGAGCGGGAATTCAAGAGGGGGATCGAACTCGAGCCCAATAACGCGAACGCTCACCTTTTCTACTCCCACGGGCTCAGCGACGTCGGTCGCCACGACGAGGCGATCGCCGAGATGAAGATTGCTGTCGAACTGGAGCCCACAAACTCGTTCGTCCGGGGTAACCTGGAATTTCGGTACCAGCTCGCCGGGCGATATGAGGAGGCACTAGAGGAAGGTCGCCGAGCCGTGCAGGCGGATTCGGGTTTGATCGCATTGCTGAGTCTGGGTGATGCCCTCTCTGCTCTCGGTCAGTATGACGAGGCGATCATAACCCACGAGGCCGCCTACGAGCGATACGACAACAGTCTGATGGTGATTCCAAACCTGGGATACGCGTATGCGATGGCCGGCAAACGCGCGGAGGCCGAGCAGCTGCTGGCAATTCTCCTCCGGCACGCGGAAGACTCATACGTCGAGCCCGTGAACGTTGCCAGACTCTACATGGGGCTCGGGGATCATGATGAGGCGATCGCCTGGCTGGAACAGGCTTATGGGGATCGCAGCTTGTGGCTCAACACAGTGTTCGGAAAGGGCCAGTGGTTCTACTTCGACGCGTTGCAAAGCGATCCGAGATTCCAGGACATACGAGCACGCGTCGGGTTCGGTGAATGATGAGTCTTCCCGTTTCGTTCGCGGCAGGTTGCGTGGCGATTCATGATCGAGGTGGTCCCGTTGTGAAGACGGCCGTTGGCATTCTCGGAGCCCTGCTGGTCGCCGCATCACCCGCCCTCGCGCAGGATGTCACCGGGAGCCTCCAAGGTCGCGTGCGCTCGGCTGAGGATGTACCTCTTGCTGGTGCGCAGGTTACGGTTCACGGGCCCAACCTCCTCGGGTCCCGGTCCGCGGTCACCGACAGGGGAGGCGTCTTCCAGCTTCTGGCGCTGCCGGTCGGCTCGTACGAGGTGCGTATCGAGCTCCTCGGACATCAGCCGGCAGTATATCAGGATGTCGCAGTTCGGCTCGCACAGACGACGACCCTCAGCGACATCCGCCTGCAAGTCGAGGCCATCGAGCTCCCCAGCCTCATCGTGTGGGGCGAGCGACCCGTGATCGATCTCACTACAACCGTCATCGGCGCGGGCATCGAGTCAGAGTTCTTCGAGACCTTACCCAGTGATCGCGACTATCGATCGATCCTCGCGCAGCTCCCGCAAGCCAACACGAGCTTCTACGGCGACGAGGCCAACATCGGCGGGGCGACAGGGCTCGAGAACATGTACTACATCGACGGTGTCAACGTCACCGATCCCGGGTTCAACTTCAACGACTTCGGTGGTACGGCCGGGATGGGCCTCCCGTACAACTTCATCCAGGCGATCGACCTGAAGGAGGGGGGATATCAGGCGGAGTTCGGCAATACGCTCGGCGGCATCGTGAATGTCATCACGTATTCCGGCGGCAACCAATTCAGGGCTGAAGGCTTCGGATACTTTAGCGGCAGTGGGCTGTCCGGTGACGCGCGCCCGGGCGCTGCCGACATCGTCCCGCAGGATTTCACCACCTGGGACGTCGGCGTCAGTCTGGGCGGCCCGATCGCGAGGGACCGCCTGTGGTACTCTGCCGCCTACAACCCGAAGTTCACCAGTCAGAACATCGATATCCCCGGCGCGGGCGTTCATCAGGACGAGCTCACAACGCATCAATTCGCCGGCAAGCTCACCTGGCAGATCAGTGACCGGAGCGAGGCGACCTTCACGGTGTTGGGCGATCCGTCGGTACACCACATCGCCTCGCCCGCCCTCGCGAGCGGCGAGCCTTTCACGTCTGTGGTGAACCCCGATCCACTGCTCGGGTTTGAGGAGCAGGGTGGCACCAGCCTCTCCCTGGCAGGTCAAACGATGTTCAGCCAGAACCTGCTGCTCGAAGGGACGCTGTATCGCTACTCACGCAGATCCAACCTGACCGGGGACACGGAGATCGGGCGGGCTGAGCCGTTGCTCAACGATCTGGATGTGCTGTCCCTATCCGGCGGTCTAAGAGAAGACAACGATCGGAACAGCAGCCGGACCGGCTTCCGCGTCGCCGCCACCCGGTTCGCGGGCAATCACACACTCAAGGCCGGGGTCGAGTATCAGGACAACCGCTCCAAGGCTCGGCTTAGCTTCAAGACCCCCGGCAGCATGCGGAGGTTCAGCCAGACTCAGCTAGACACAGCCGGCATGTCCGTCACTGACACGGTCTACCTGGCCCTGGTGGCTGACCTCGACAACACGGTGCACAACCGGGTGCCAACCGTTTACGTGCAGGATTCCTGGCTCATCGGCACCAGGTGGCGCCTGAACGCCGGCCTCCGCTGGGACGGCCAGTACCTGTCCGGCCCGGCAGAGAGCCAGTCCATCACGGACCAGTTTCAGCCGAGACTCGGCCTCATCTTTCAGCCGGGCACGTTGGGTACACAGAAGATCTTCGGCTCCTACGGGCGCTACTACCAGCAGTTCACGACCGCCTGGGCGGCACAATTGTTCGGGGGCTTCGACAACCGTCTGCTGACTTATGTGAACGTTGACCCACGCGTGTTTCCCGACTCCATCGCGGGGGAGTTTGTAGCCACTGAGCCATGCTGTGCGGGCTCACCGAGTGTTGACGGCCTGAAAGGCGAGGGTACTGACGAATTCGTGCTCGGATACGAGCGGGCCGTCGGGAGCCACCTGCTCCTGAACATCCAGGGAATTCGGCGGGTGCTGCGCGCTGCTGTGGGGACAGGGCTGGACGCCAATACAGAGTTGTTTGTCCTGGGCAACCTCGGCGAAGGGGATATCGATTTCATACCCCAGGCCAAGCGCACATATACGGCGTTGCAGCTGACTGCAGGCTGGCTGAGTCCGCGCCTCAACGTGACCGGGTCCTATGTCCTGTCACGCAGCGAGGGCAACTACACCGGGCAGTTCGACTCCGATGCTGGAATGACTAACCCCGGCAACTTCCTCAGCCTCCAGCTGGAGTCTCAGGGGACCAACAGCACCGGGCTTCTGCCCAACGACCGGACGCACGCGTTCAAGCTGTCGGGTTCCTATCGCTTCGATTTCGGCCTCGACCTGGGGACCTTCTTCGTGTGGCAAAGCGGGACGCCGCTCAACGAGTTTGGGGCGACGGGTCTGTTCCGGCCGATCTTCCTCGTCGAACGAGGTTCGGCGGGCAGAACTCCGTCGATCTGGGACCTCAACCTGCGGTTTGCCTATAATCTTCGCGGCCTGGTCAGGACGGGTCCGAGCAGCCGGATCGTGCTGGACGTGCTCCACCTGGGTAGCCAGCGTTCGCCTGTATGGGTCGATCAGCAGAAATTCCTCGCGGTCGACCCCGCGCAAGCGAACTTCCTATCTTCCTACGAGGAGCTGGTGGCGGCTCAGAGCATCCCCAATCCCGATTTTGGTGCACCGCTTCGGAACCAGCTGCCCATGATGGTTCGCCTGGGCATCGTCGTGGGGTTCTGAAGGCACTCGGGCCGGCTACAGGGCGCTACGAATAGACCGTGCTAACCGGCCCTGCCGGCGATGCGCGGTGAATCCGGACGTTACGCGGTTTCGGACCTGCATTCTGTTGGATCATTGGGCGTCAGCGTTATCGTGTAACGCTATGTATTCGTTCGAGTTAGGTTGGACTCCCGCAGCATTACTCCGAAGGCTCAGTTCTTGCTCCCTATCGAAGGGCATTTGAGCCGACCGAAGTAACACTTGAACACTGACTAGGCGCAGCAACCAGGACCGGACCCAGCAACTTCAATCTTGGTAGGGATGGCTATGACTGAGAGCGACGACATTCCGAGGGCGAAGGTGGTTCGCGAAGAGCCCAATCCCAGTGTTCCCGGGCACCTGCTCGTGTGGATCACCTGCCCCCACTGTGGTGAGGAGCACATGCACGGCATGCCGGAAACCGAGTATGAGACGCACCGAGGAAGCCACTGTGTCTCGAAAGAGTCAAACGCGGGCTACTTCATTGTGCGCAGTCATTAGGTCTTCATTATGGAGGCCGACTAGGATGGCCTGGACGACTAAGAATAGCTAGATTTGTAGAGTCCGATCGCCCTTTGGGCGGTCAGTCGGCGCGGATTTGATTACTCCGCAGCTTGAAGGCGCGCCGGCTTTCAATGGGACCTCCTTCTAAAGCGCGGCAGGGGGCCTGCCCGCGATCGCGGACGGGCCCCTTTCGTTTTCTTGCCTCGCTTTCTCCGCTGTGGTCCATAGGGCTGGGAGCGCCCCAGACGAACAAGGAGAAAGCCGTGCCCCGCACGAACATTGGTGTTGCGATACGGGGGTGGGGGACTAGAGAACAACCGTGCCTCGTTCTCTCCCGACCGGTGTGGCTTTCGTACACGGTAGTGGAGCTCGAGAACAGGTCGCCCGAAAGCCCTGCACTGGTCACTTACTGGTTCGGAGAGCGCTGGATTTCCACTTGGCTGTTCCCGAGGGAGCTTGTCAACTCTGGTTATCTGGACCAGGCATTCTGTGATCCCGTTCTGCTGGCGCTCGAGGGGAACCTGGACTTCGGGTACCTGGACGCGTGCATGTACGCGATCCGCTATCTGAGGGATGAACCCGAGTGGATAGATCTCGGACCACAGATTCGCTTCGCGGAGGATCTGCGCTACGGGGGCGACCCCCGGGGGGAGATCGCCGACCTGTTGCTGTCTAGGCTGCAGGGCAATCCGGCGCAGGAGATCGCCCGGGTGATTGCCTCAGTTCAGCAGTCGCTCTCCTGAGCTAGCCTTGTCTTTGCACGCACGCCTCGTCGGCGTGCGGTGTACGTACGGACGGGTGTCAGATATCCCCAACGAACGCAGGACACACCGGTCGCCAGCCGCACCACGGACATAGGTTCGATGGCACGGCGGGGTAGGTCGACCAAGAGTTCGCCTCCTGCCTCCAAGACGCTAGGTAGGAGAGGACGTCCTCCTCAACCGACCGCGTGAATCGCTCCGACATAGTCTCACAGACTTCCCGCAGGAATACCGCCGTCCCCTTTACGTTCTCAGCTTTCATGTGGTACCGCATCCAAACGGCATACACGCCAAGTTGGATCTTCTGATTGCGATAATCGGTGAACCAGTCCGCTCTTGGGGCCCTCCCGGTCTTCCAATCCCAGAGCCTCAGTGCGCCGTCCGGAGCCTCGGTAATCAGATCGTACTTCCCGCGGATTGTGATAGCGTCCGTTCGAACCTGGAGCTGGCCTTCCACGTCCAGGATTCGGTGCCCCCTCAGTTGGCTCGCCAGGAATGAGTTGAAGTTGGCGGCCACGGTGCTCAGTCGCTGAACAAAGTCCTGAACAGAGTCTTGGCGCCGCACTATTCGAAAAGGAGCACGGACACGACCTTCTTCAAGAAACGAGAGACGGAAGTCGGTCAGCAGCTGCTTCGTGTCCAAGCAGTGCCTCTTATCCACCTGCTCTCTGGCGGCCT
>JBDHBK010000077.1:0-7319 GCA_039592635.1 Gemmatimonadota bacterium | reverse complement strand
ATGTTCACTTCCGTGACCCCGGGCGGCATGCGGGCCTCCCGGAAGTCGAGTCCGGCGCCACCCATAATGGCCAGCGATTGCAGCTTTCTGGGCGGAGTCCACTCACCCTTCTTCTCGTAGCCGCCCATGATCGCGATCTGGAATCCGTGCTCACGCACGGACTCCGCCGGCGCTCGCTGGACCGAAGGGATGCCCGCCGCGTCGGATTGTGAAGCCAGCACCGGGAGCCCCGCGAGCAAACCTTCAAGCTGCTCCATGGTCGACGCGGCATACGCCGAGTCCAGACGCATCTCGAATTCTTCCACCGTCAGATTGTCCGCCGCGTATTGGTCGATCAAGACCTTTACGACGTTCTCACGTTCGCGCTTCAGGGGCACCAGCTGCTGTGATGATTCGTCGCTCATGCGGACCTGTCCTGGTCATTTATAGCCGGCACCGGGCGCTCATCTGCCCGGGCTCCTCGCTGCTGCCCCAAACATAGACCCGATGGCACGCTCCTGCGAAACCCGTTGCGCGTGAGGGGAGCGCTACCCAACTTCGAATCACGCCCCTGCCGCACGAGCGGCGGTGGCACCGGTGTGGTGCCCGATGTTCCACTCTTCGAAGGGAGGTGATCCAGTGTCCAGTAGACCCGAACCTGGCTCGACATGGGCGAGCGGTCGCCTCGGCGTGAGCCGTTGAGGGGCTAGCCCCCTCCGCGCCTTGCTGAGCGCGCGTGCCTGACGAGCGGAGCCGCCGAGCGCCGCGTCGAGTCAGGTCGAAGAGAGGGCCGTGGACTCCAGATCGGGTCCGCGGCCTTTTCTGTTGGACCCGGGCCGGTGTGCGGTGAAACCTCTGAACTGAGCGTGGAGAGCGGTGGATTTCGGCAAGTATACGGGAGCCGGAAACGACTTTTTGATCACGGAGGCCCATTGGCCGGATGACCAGGGAACACCGGTCGCCCGGTACGTGTGCGACCGCGCCACGGGCGTCGGCGTGGACGGACTGGCCCTGGTGTGGCGCATCGAGAGCCACCGGGTGGGCGTGCGCTTCTTCAATCCGGATGGCTCTGCCTTCGGTACGTGTGGCAACGGTACGCGATGCGCAGCTCGCTTCGCGGTCGATCGTGGGCTGGTAGAAGGCTCACCGTTCATCATCGAGACCTCGGACTCGGTGATCGAGGCGGTGGTCGACGTCGAGCGTGACTGGGTCGACCTGGAATACCGCATGCCCGTCGAGGTGGTGCGGAGCATTCCGGTGGAGGGACCGTTCGGGCCGACCGAAGGCTGGCTGGTGAGCATCGGCGTGCCCCACTTCGTCGTCCCCCTCGATTCGAAGCCAGAGGGGTCGATCGATGAGGTGTGCAGGCAGATCCGTCATGATCCAGCTCTCGGACCCGAGGGAGCGAACATCAACCTCGTCAGCCTGGTCAGCCGCACGCGCGGGGCGATCCGTACGTTCGAGCGCGGAGTGGAAGGCGAGACTCTGGCGTGCGGGAGCGGGGCCATGGCCTCGGTCTTCGCGTTGCGCGCAGCGGGCCTGTGTGAGCCGGGCCTCCATCTGCGCGTGATGGGAGGTTGTGACCTCGAGATTCGGGTTCCCGATGAACCGCACGCCGATGGAAACTACCGCCTGAACCTGGCTGGTCCCGCGGCGCACGTTTTCGACGGACGTTTCGACGCACCTCAACCCGGACTCGAACGCCAGCCGGACGCGGGCGCCGATTGAGACACCGCGTAAGGTGAGCGGGGCCGCCGGACGCCTGCTTCAGTGGTTCCGACCGCGGCAGCGAGCCGTCCCGGGGCGGAACGAATCGGACCCGTATCGGATCTGGGTCGCCGAGGTAATGGCGCAGCAGACGAGAATCTCGACCGTGGTTCCCTACTACGAGTCGTTCGTCGAGCGTTTTCCGGATGTGGAGACTCTTGCCGCTTCCTCTCTCGATGAAGTGCTGAAGGCGTGGGAAGGCCTCGGTTACTACGGCCGGGCGCGCAACCTGCACCGGGCGGCAGGCGAAGTGAGGGCTCGGTACGGGGGGAGGCTACCCGAAGACGTAGCGTCTCTGCGTTCCCTGCCAGGTATCGGCGCCTACACGGCCGGAGCCATCGCCAGCATTGCCTTCGGCATGCCCGAGCCGGCCGTGGACGGAAACGTGCGGCGAGTACTCAGCCGGCTGTTCGACCTCGAACGGCCGTCCCCGGGTCGGCTGGACGAACTGAGCCGGGAGTTGATCGGGGAAGCAGGAGGCCGGGCAGGCCGTGTGAACCAGGCGCTCATGGACCTGGGCAATTCGGTGTGTACTCCGAGATCGCCGGTTTGCGATGTGTGCCCGGTCCAGGTTGACTGCCTGGCGCTTCGGAATGGAACCGTGGCGCTCAGGCCAGCCCGACGCAGGCGCCCTCCCCTCCCACACAAGGACATCGCTGCCGCCCTGGTGTGGCACGGACCGCGGTTGCTGATCGCTCGCCGCCCCGAGGAAGGACTACTGGGGGGCCTGTGGGAATTCCCGGGGGGAAAGGTGGAAGCCGGAGAGACTCCGGCCGAGGCGGCACGTCGCGAAGTGTGGGAAGAGCTCGGCGTGCGAGTGGAGGTCCTGGATGCATTGGCCACGATCCAGCACGCCTACAGTCACTTCCGGATCACACTCCACCTGTTCCACGCCCGGTGGCTGGCAGGTGATTCCACGATCGGCGAGGACCCCACAGGCTCAACGAGGTGGGTGCTGCCAGCAGAACTGGATCGCTTCGCCTTCCCGGCGGCCAACAAGACCGTCGTTCGGCGACTGATCAGTGGGGAGGAGAGGGCTCCGGATTCTCCCGGCCCGGCATGACGTGCACCCAGGCGGCAGCGGCGGCTATCAGAAGACCTCCCGCGACGAACCCCATCCCCGGCCCGAGTGCCCCATACGCCCAACCGGCAGCCACGGGCCCGATTACCCTTGCCAGGGCTCCGGCCGACTGATTCACGCCAAGCACCTGGCCCTGCTCATTGGCCAGCGCGCGACGCGAGACCAGGCTCTGCAAGGACGGGGCAAGCAGACCCCAGCCCAGACCGACGGCCAGAAGGCTCACGATCGTCGCCACGATGCTCTGGGCCAGACCCATTGCGATCACTCCGGCTGACAGGATAGCGCCCCCGAGAGCCGCGTTCGCCTGCTCGCCGTACCGTTCGACCATCGGTCCGATCAGCGCCCCCTGCACGCCCGCAGAGACCATCCCTACCAGGGCGAACATGCCGCCGGCATACAGCGCGGTGAGGCCGAGAGGGTTCTCCAGAAACAGCGGGAAGATAGTCGTGAAACCGGCGAACCCCATGGTGCCGAGGAAGAACACGCCGATCGGCTCGCGGAGCCTCTTTCTCGCCAGGACCTGGGAAGCGGCGCGGGCCCGGCCGGTGATCGCCGCGAGGGGGCCGGGTCCGCCCTGCACCCTGTTCTCCGGGGCCAGTGACTCGGGCAACCAGAACCAGGCAGCCCCTGCCGCGGCGAGGCTGAGCCCCGCGGCAACGAATCCCGGGACTCCGTACCCCCACGGGCTGAGGCCACCGCCGATCGCGGGGCCGAAGATGAAGCCGAGGCCAAAGGCCGCCCCGATCAAGCCCATTCCACGGGCCCGACCTTCCAGGGTGGTCGAATCGGCGATGTAGGCCTGCGCGACCGGGATGTTGGCACCCATGATCCCCGCGATCACACGCGACAACAGGAGTACCTCCAGAGTGCTGGCCAGGCCGAAGACCACGTACGAAACGGCGGAGCCGAACAGCCCCACCAGCAGCAGCGGGCGCCTGCCGAAGTGATCCGAGAGGGCTCCCCATATCGGGGCAAACAGGAATTGCATCGCTGAATAGGAGGCAATGATCAGTCCTACCTCGAATGGCGACGCCCCCAGATCCGTGGCGTAGAACGGGAGCAGCGGCAGGACGATACCGAACCCGACGAGGTCCAGGAATACGGTCAGAAAGACGATTCCGAGCGCAATCGACCCGGTCTTTAGCGGCCTCATGCTTCCTCAGGCGGGAGGTTCACGTCATCCAGGCCGACCATGGCTGGCACTTCGTCTCCGCACTGCCGCATGTGGATCAGATGCGCCCGAATCGAGGCGTCGGCCGCTCGTTCGAGTTCGCTGTCGAGAGGGCCATACACCCGTTTGCGAAGCTCTTCGATCGATCGTGCCCCGGCGTGAAACGCGGTGGTCACCTGAGTGTGTCTCTCGATTCGGTGATCCCTGTACTGTTCCAGGCGAGCCTCCCCATCGTCTACCGGCGGGCCGTGCCCCGGATAGAGCCTGCCCGGGCGCAGAGACAGAACACGGCTGAAGCTCGCCAGGCAAGACCCTACCCCTCCGTCGGGGTGGAGGACCGCGCTGCTACCCACCCCCAGGACCAGGTCTCCCGTGAACACGGCGCGGCCTGGTTCCAACAGGTAGGCCATGTGGTCCGCCGAGTGACCCGGGGTCCGGATGGCCAGCAGGCTGGATGATCCGTCATCGACGGACAGAAGATCTCCTTCCTGGAGTGTCCGGCCGGAGAGGTGTCGACGGGATAGTGTCTCCGCTGAACCAGCGCTGGGGGCCTCGAACCGTTCCGACGCCAGCTCGGCGATGCCCGCGTGGTCGGCGTGGGCGTGAGTCAGGCAGATCGCTTCCACGGGCCGACCCGCCACGAGGGATTCAAGTCGCTCGATCTGCCCGTCGATCGCTGGGCCCGGGTCCACCAGGACGAGCCGGCGGTTACCGACTGCGTAGCAGCGTGTCCCATCGAGAGTCAGCGGGCCCGGGTTCGGGGAAACGAACCAGGCGACCCCTCGATCGGCCGCCACTACGAACCGGCCTCTTCGTACTCCGGGTCTCCGGGCAATACAGGACGCACGGTATCTCCACGCACCAGCAGCCGGGGTTCGATGCCCTCCGGCTCGTGGCCCTCGAGTCTTTCCAGCAGCACGTCGAGGTCCTTCTCTGCGGACAGGGCCTGCAACGTCCTCCGGGTTGGGAACAGCATCGGAAGCTCTCCGGCGGCGAACTTGCGCACGGCATCGGCCGGGGAGATCCAGAGATAACCGTCCAGTTCGTCCGTTAGTCGCGGAGCTGGAGGCTCTGGCGCCTCGAGCACGGTCAGGAAGAAGCGGGTGTCGTACCGCCTCGCAAACCGGGCCGGCGTGATCCATCGGGACAGGTACGCCGCGCGCAGGTCTCGAAACGTCGCTCCCAGGGTTGCCGCGGCCGTCGCGAAGTCACATTCCCCGGCCAGCAATCGCTCCCGGACCTCCGCTGCCCGTTGCTCATCCACCGGTCTGTCGCCCGGCAGGAATCCCGTCTCCTCGAACATCTCCCGCAGGGCGGCGACGGCGGCGGCGCCGTCCGGTTCACACAGCCCGACGGGCAGGAGATCCCGCGCCTCGGGCGACCCATCGGCGGTGTCGATCACTCCGCCCGCGAACACGTAGGCCCCGGCCGCGAACCGGGAAGTGTCCGGTCGGCGTAGCAGAAGCACCCTGAACGGCGCTTTGTCCGGCGGGGACCAGGTCATGACGATCGTGGCCGCGGGTCGCGGAACGGCGGGCTGCTCATCCGGGCCGATGTGGCCGCGGGCGAACTCCTCCCTTTCGATGCGCTCGGTGGCGCGGCGCAGGTCACTCAAACGGGGAAGTCCGCCAGAGCGACCAGGGCGACCGCCACCATTACGAGAACCACCGTCAGTACGAGCCCGATGGCCAGTGGGAGCATAACGATCGCGGCCGCCCGCCCGGTGGTCACCGAATGCGCCTTCCGGATCCCGAAGACCAGGACGGCCACGTACCACACCTGGACGGCCAGCGTGAGCATGACGTAGAAAACCAGGTAAGCCGCCCGGAACAACCCCGGGGCGGGTCCCACCAGCCCGATGGCGGGCGGCAGAACAGCGCTCACCAGGCCTACTCCGCTGCCGTAACACAGTACCGTGGCCGTCGCCCCGAGACCTCGTCGATCGGGCGCCAGCAGGAGCACGAACAGGTGCAAGGCCAGGGAGATCAGCCCGAGCGCAATGAGCAACGCAAAGGGGGTCAGGAAGAAGCTCAGGAACCGGACTTCCAGGGTCAGGCCGGATTCTCCGGCCGTCCCCCAGGGGTCCCACACGAACCAGAAGAGCCCGAGCGCGGCCGCGAGGATTCCGACGACCAGGAAATACAGGAGCGGTCGTGAGAACGGCTCGCCCCACGATACGCGGCTGAAGAATCGCTGTGGAGAACCAAGGCACTCCCACGACGTGAGCCCGAAATTCGCAGGAAACGGCGTTTCCCCGTCTTCCCACGCGATCGGGCCCGGGTCAGAGTTCACCAGCTCCGGCCTTTCGGCGAATCCGCGGGGCCAACACTGAAGCGCGCATCCACGGCAACGCTGGCCTGACCCTCAGGAAACGCCAGGAAGGGGTTGATGTCCATCTCCCGGATCTCGGGGTGGTCGCCAACCATCTGGCTCACGCGCTCGATCACTTCGGACAGTCTCGCCAGGTCCACGCCCTGCTCGCCCCGCACGCCTTCCAGGATCCTGTAGCCGCGCAGAGATTGGATCATCTCGAGAGCGTCCACCGTGCTCACGGGCTGGACCCGGAAGGCCACGTCGCGCTGCACTTCCACGTACACACCCCCGAGCCCGAACATGACGATCGGGCCGAACTGTGGCTCCATCGTCATGCCCACGATCGTCTCGCGCCCCCCTGTCCACATCCGCTGAACCAGTACCCCGGCCTCCCGAGCTGCGGGGCTCTCGCTGTCGAGCGCTTCGGCGATTTCCTTCCACCCCGCACGCAGGCTTTCTTCGTCTCGCATGTCGAGCTTCACCGCGCCCGCTTCCGTCTTGTGCACGATGTCCTGCGAGACCGCCTTCAGCACGATCGGATAACCCATCTCTCGCGCCGCCTCCACCACGTCTTCTTCTGTATTCGCGATCCGGAAAGGGGCGACGGGAATGCCGTAGCACTCCAGGACCTCGAACGCCTCCGGAACCGTGAGGCGCTCCCGATCTTCGCGCAGCGCCGAGGCGATGATCTGCCCGACTCGCAAAGCGTCCACGTCGAAGCGGCGAACCTCGACGACGGGGCGGTCGAGCCACTGTCTGTAACGCCACATGGCGCCCAGCGCTCGCGCGGCCGACTCCGGAAACCGATAGGCGGGAATGGGAGTGTCGTCGAGTTCGGCCATCCCCTGCGGAAGCCCTCTCTTGCTCATCAGGACGGCGAGGATCGGTTTTCCACACCCCTCGGCTCCCCGGTTGATCGCCGCTGCGATGACCGGAGCCTCGAGTCCGAGCGGTACGTATGACGCGATGACGGCGTCGATTCCAGGGTCGGCCACGATGATCCGCATG
>JBDHBK010000076.1:0-7625 GCA_039592635.1 Gemmatimonadota bacterium | reverse complement strand
CCCCGGCGGGCGCCGGAGAATCAGCGAGATCTCCCGGTAGGCATCGGCCTGCTTGGAGAGGTCGTCGTAGATCACCAGCGTGTGGCGACCTTCCTTGTACATGAAGTACTCGGCCAGCGCGCAGCCGCTGTACGGCGAGATGTACTGAAGCGTCGCCGGGTCCGAAGCGTTGGCGGCGACCACGATCGTGTAGTCCATGGCGCCTTCTTCTTCGAGGCGCGCCACCACGGAAGCGATGGTTGATGATCGTGTCGATCGCGATCGCCGTCTTGCCGGTACGCCGGTCACCAATGATCAGCTCGCGCTGACCGCGGCCAATCGGAATCATCGAGTCGATGGCCTTGATGCCGGTCTGCAGCGGCTCTTTCACCGGCTGTCGGTACACGATGCCCGGCGCCTTGCGGTCCACCTTCATGGTCCCGATGGACTTGATCGCACCCTTGCCATCGCGGGGCTCGCCGAGCGGGCTCACGACACGGCCCAGGAAGTCCGGACCCACCGGCACCTCGAGCACGCGGCCGGTGCGCCGTACGGAGTCTCCCTCCTTGAGCTGCAGGTAGTCGCCCATGACGACGGCGCCGATGTTGTCCTCTTCGAGGTTCAACGCCAGCGCGGCGATCAGCTCGCCGGTCTCGGATGACTCGATCTCGAGCATCTCGTTTGCGACGGCCGAAGAGAGACCCCATATCCGGGCCACCCCGTCCTTCACCTCGAGTACCTCGCCGACTTCCTCGAGCTTCAGGTCTTCCGCGTAGTGGTCGATCTGTTCGAGCAGCGCCTTCTTCATCTCGCCGGCGCGGAGCGTTGCGTCTGACGTGGGCATATCAGTCCCGTCCTTGGGTCTATCTGATCAGCGGGTCGGCGTGGCCGACCCAACATCTTCGATGAGCGCCCGACGCATCAACTGCAGCTGTCGCCGCACTGATCCGTCCATGACGCGGTCCTTCACTCTCACGACTATTCCGCCTACCAGGCGCGGATCACGCCGGAAGTCGGCTGTCACTTCACGGCCCAGGACTCTCGCGAGAGCCGTCTCGATCTCGGCCCTGAGTGCGGGGTCGGGATCCACCGTCATGGTCACGGCAGCCCGCACCTTGCCGGTTCGCTCGTTCAGGAGTTCGCGGGCCTCGGCCTCGATCTCCGGGAGCAGCCCCTGCCGCCGATTCTCCAGCAGCACCAGGAGGAATCGGACGAAGGACTCGGGACACCGATCGCCGAAGACCTCCTCGATGACCTGGCGTTTGTCGGCCAGGGACACTCGAGGCGTCTCCAGAAACGCACGAAACGACGGCACGTCGCGAAACAGGCCGGACACCTCCGTGATGAGCTCGAGCCACAGCTCGGCATCGTCGGTGCGATCCGCGAGCGTCAGCAGAGTGTCCGCGTAGTTCCGAGCGACCGCGATTCGACTCATTCCATCTCCGCGATGTATTCGCGCACCAGGCGGCGGTTCGCGTCGTCATCGAGGCTCTCGCGCACCAGGCGCTCAGCGGCCCTCAGCGAGAGATCCACGGCCTCACGCCTGACGGACTCGAGCAGGTCATCCTTCTCCCGAGCCAGCTCCCTTCGGGCCCTCTCGAGCATCTCCTCGTTGTCCTTCCGGGCCTGCGCCAGGATCTCCTCACGCAGCCGCTCGCCGGCAGCCCTGCCCTCCTGGAGGATTTCCTTGGACTCCCTCCGGGCCTGGTCCAGCTGCCTCTGGTGCTCATCGAGCAGTCGCCGCGCCTCGTCCCGGTCTTCCCGGGCCGAATCGATGGCCGCCTGGATGTTCGCCTGCCGCGTTTCGAGTCCCTTCGCGATGGCCGGAAAGGCCTTCCACGAGAGGATTCCGAGGGTCAGCAGAAAGAGCACCCACGTCCAGATCGCCAGGCCGGCGTTGATCGACAGCACGCTTCCCTCTGCAGCCCACAGCGGCGCCGGGGCCACGAGAAGCAGCGCCATCGGCCCTGCCATTCGCCAGATTCTCATCCCTGTCCTGCTTCTTTGATCCCGCGAACCCGTCGCCAGCGCGATGCCGGCAACGTGGATGCGGAGGTCTTACTTGATGAAGCCGGCGATCACGAGCGCGAACAGAGCCGCACCCTCGATCAGGGCCGCGAGGATGATCGAGCCAGTCTGGATCTGGGCCGCCGCCTCCGGCTGCCTGGCCATCGCGTCAGCCATCTGACCTCCGATCCGGCCGATCCCGATTCCAGCGCCGATGACCACGCCGGCCGCGCCGATGATGGCCAGCCCAGCGCCCACGTCACCGGTTACGCCGGCCGTGTCCTGTAGAAGAGCGAGCATGTTGAACATCAAGGTCTCCTTGAATTTCCGGGTTAACCTACCGGATCCCTGTTGTCAGCAACCGCGGGCGGCCGGCTCAGTGCGCGTGCCGGATCAGCCCGATGAACACCGCGGTCAGCGCGGTGAAGATATACGCCTGGAGGAACCCAACGAAGATCTCCAGGAACATCACGAACAATCCGAGCCCCAGCGAGCCCGTCACGGCGGCTACACCGGTCGCGGACAGTCCTCCGTAGACGATGATCAACCCGAGAAGGGACAGGATCACGAAGTGACCGGCCGTCATGTTGGCAAACAGCCGGACGGCGAGTGCAAACGGCTTCGCGACCTTACCGATGAGCTCCACGGGAGTCATGATGATCAGCATCACGACCTGCATGATCTTCGGGATTCCCTTCGGAATGTAGAAGATCGTTCCCATGTATCCCTTCGGGCCCAGGGCCATGAAGCCCGCCACCTCGACCACGATGAGCGAGATGATGGCCAGGGCGGCCGTCACCGAGATGTTTCCGGTGGCCGACGCGCCGAACGGCACGAGCCCCAGGAGATTCCCGTACAGGATGAAGAAGAACAGCGTCACCACGTAAGGAACGAACTTCTCACCCCCGTGCCCGATGTTGGCCATGGCGACGTCGTCCCGCAGGTACACGTAGAACGCCTCGAAGAAGTTGAGGACGCCGCGAGGAGCATCCCGTCCCGCATCCGTGCGCGCCGCCCGTCGCGCCGCCACTCCGACGGTCAGGATCGTCAGCAGACTGGCCAGAATCAGGAAGATGACGTGCTTCGTCGGCGAAAGGTCGATCTCGAACCGGCCCACGTGAACCGGGGGAATCTTCAGCGATTCCAGGCTGACCTCGAGTGGGCCGAACTCCAGCTTGTCCGAGTCGACGATGTGGTGCACCATCGTTTCGGTACCCCACTCTTCGGCGTGTTCGCCCTCTCCGGCATGCTGATCATCCGCACCGGCAGCAGCCCCGTGATCCGCCTCGGCCTCCTGGACCGAGGGAGCGTGGGACGACCCGGCCGTCTGTTCGACGGCTGTGGGCGCCTGATCGGTCTCCGCTGCCGGGTGCTCCTGTGGAGCTCCCAGCGCCAGGCCGATAAGCGTGAGTGCCAGTCCTGCGATCATCCCTGTTCCCGATCTAGCAGGCTGCTACCTGCTACCTGCGAACCGTTCGGTCCGCCGTCGTTACCGCCAGCCAGCCCGCCTCCAGCAGGAGAAAGACGACCAGCGCCATTCCGTAAGCGATCATCAAGGCCCGGGTGGGCGTGCCCGCCAGCACCGCCAAACCCCAGACCAGAATACCGACTCCAAATCGGGCCGCCATGCCCGCGGCCCAGACGCGCGTGATCGATTCACCGCGCTCCAGCCCGGTGGCCAGCAGCCAGAACGAGCCGGCCTGCACGCCCCAGGCAGTCCCGGCGCCGATTGCCACCTGCGCGGCCGGGTGCCCCCCGACGATCGCGGCAACGACCCCGCCCGCGGCCAGTGCCAGCGTCACCCAGAGGTAGCTGGCGCGCCTCACGTCGCGGGTCCGTCGTCGTCGCGCTCTTTGTCGCTTCGGAGCTCCTCGCTCCGATCCAGCACCAGGTGCCGGTACATGCTGTAGAAGCCCGCCCCGAAGCCGGTGAATGTACCGAGTAAGACGAAAAGCGGCTCCGTGTGGAACCGCTCGTCCAGCACCGATCCGATCCAGGCGAACAGCGCGATCGCGACGCCCAGCGTGAGGCCGTAGCCACCGAATCGTCCGACGTCCCTAAGACCCGAACCCGGGTGGTCTCCATCGTTCAACGCCACAGCACCAACTCGCCTCCCGGTTACGGCCGCCGCGACTATACCCGCTTGTGAAAATATCCGCAACAGCGCGCGCTTGACGCCCGGACCCGGTATAATCTAGCCTCGGTCGGGTGGATGGCGCGGTCGGCGGCCCAGGCCCGACTCACCGGAGGCGGAATACCATCACTGGCAGTGGGGGGACGGGGAACGTGGCGAGCGAAAACGACGTCGAGCTGTTGCACGAGCTCTCCCGGGCGAGACAGGCCCTGGAGCTGCAGGTGGCTCGACGCATCGTCGGGCAGAAGGAGATCGTCGAGAAACTCCTCATGGCCCTCCTGGCCGGGGGGCATACACTCGTCGTTGGCGTACCCGGCCTCGCGAAGACCACCCTGATCTCAACGCTGGCCGAGACCCTGCGACTCCGCTTCAGCCGGATCCAGTTCACTCCTGACCTGATGCCGTCGGACATCACTGGAACGGAGGTACTGGAGGAAGACCCCGAGACCGGACGCCGCGTCTTTCAGTTCGTTCCAGGCCCCGTCTTCGCCAACGTCATCCTGGCGGACGAGATCAACCGCACACCGCCGAAGACGCAGGCCGCTCTCTTGCAGGCGATGCAGGAGCTCTCGGTCACGGTCGGGAACGAGACGCTGGACCTCGAACCGCCCTTCTTCGTGCTGGCGACCCAGAACCCCATCGAGCACGAGGGCACGTACCCGCTGCCCGAAGCGCAGCTCGACCGGTTCATGCTGGAACTTAGGATCACCTACCCGTCTTTCGACGAAGAGCGTGAGATAGCTTCCGTCACGACGTCCGCCGAATCGCAGACGATCGAGCCGGTGATCGACGGCGAGCGCCTGCGTCGATTCCAGTCGCTGGTACGACGGGTCCCGGCCCCGCCTTCGGTCGTGGACTATGCCGTGCGTCTCGCTCGCAGCACTCGCCCCGACGAGCCGGGCGCTCCGGCCTTCATTCGTGAAATGGTGGCGTGGGGAGCGGGCCCCCGCGCCTCCCAGCACCTCGTACTGGGCAGCAAGGCCAGGGCGGCACTGCAGGGACGGCCCGTGCCGCACTTCGACGACGTGAAGGCTATCGCCCCGGACGTCCTTCGGCACCGGATCGTGCCCGGCTTCGAGGCCGAAGCGGCCGGCCGCACGCCGGACGACCTCGTGGCGGACCTCATCAGTACGGTCAGGACGTGACCCTGCTGATCCTGGCCCTCGCGGTTCTGGTCGCGTTGTCGGGGTTCTTCTCCGGCGGTGAGATCGCTTTTTTCTCGGTGCCCGACACGCGAGCCGAATCGCTGGCCGAGGAAGGAAGACGGGGCTCGCGGGCCCTGGTGCGGCTCAAGTCGAGCCCTGATCGCCTGCTGATCACGCTGCTGATCGGCAATAACGTGGTGAACATAGGGGCGGCGTCCGTCGCGACGTACGCCTCGATCCAGGCCTTCGGGTCGGCGGGCGTCGGCATCGCGACCGGAGGGATGACGCTCCTCGTTCTGTTCTTCGGCGAGATCGTGCCCAAGAGCTTCGCCGCGGCCAACGCTGAGAGAATCTCGCTCGCGATCGCCCCGATCTTTCTCGGCCTCTCGAAAGCGCTGTCCGTGCTGGTGGTGCCGCTCGAGAAACTGACCCGGACCGTGCTGCCGGATAGCGGATCTGTGATCCCGACCGTCACCGAGGCCGAGATTCGCACCCTGACGGAGATCGGACACGAAGTCGGAGAGATCGATCCGCACGAGCGCCGGATCATCCAGCAGGCTTTCACCCTCGACACGACGCAGGCGTGGGAAGTCATGACGCCAAGAGTCGGGATCTTCGCGTGGCCCGCCGACCAGGCCCTGTCGAGTATCGCGGCCGAGCTGCAGACCGTTCCGTTCAGCCGGATTCCGGTGTACGGAGACTCGCTGGATGAGATCACCGGTATCCTGTACGTGCGGGACGCCTACCAGGCTCTTCTTTCCGGGCAGCGTGACGTGCGGCTGGGCCGCCTGGCGCGCGAAGCGATGTTCGTCCCCGCGACGGTGGTGCTCAGCCAGCTGCTCGCCGAGTTCCAGGCGCGGCGCATCCACGCAGGGATCGTGGTGGACGAGCACGGGGGCACGGACGGTCTGATCACGCTCGAGGACATCCTCGAAGAGCTGGTCGGGGAGATCGACGATGAGACGGATGTCCCGACGGAGGCCTTCCAACGGGCCGGTAAGGACGCGATTGTCGTCGAGGGAAGCGTGGACCTGCGCGAAATCAACCACTTCTTCAACTGCACGCTCCCGGTGCTGGAACACCGATCCCTGAACGGCTACCTGGCGCAGAAGTTCGGCAGAGTACCCGATCCGCATGAGTCCGTCGACGCCGAGGGACTCAGGATCGAGGTGATCAGTTCGAGCGACACCTACGTGACGCGGGCCCGTATCACACGGGTTCCCGGGGAGCCTGCCGGCGAAAGTTCGGAAGGAGAGCAGTCTCCCGGCAGCTAGTCCTCGACGGCCGAAGCGACACGCTCAGACGGTCCCGAACACTGTGTTGCTGTACCAATCCACCAGAGCCTCGCCGAACAGGAAGGCGATGGCCGCCCCCAACCCGAGAAAGACCCCGAACGGCACTTCCTTCTTCGTCTTCAAGCTGAGGGGAGCGAATACGATAGTCCCCGCGAGGGCCCCGAGGAATATCGTGAGCATCGCTCCGGCCGGGCCGAGAAAGGCGCCGACCATGGCCATCATCTTGATGTCGCCGCCCCCCATCGCCGGCTTCTTGAACACCCATTCGCCGAGCACACCCACCGCCAGGAGCACTCCGAATCCGAGGGCCGCGCCGATGAGCGCCGTGAGAACGGAGGGCGGTCCGGGAAGCAGCGCCAACGCGAATCCGGCACCGAGGCCTCCCAGACTCAGCGCATCTGGAATGAGGTAGTGCCTGGCATCGATCAGGGAAATGGTCAGCAGCAGGCTGAACAGTATCGACCCCTGCAGAGCCCGCCAGGTGGGTCCGTACAGCAGTGCCATTCCTACCCAGATCGCCGCAGTCGCTAGCTCGAGCGCCGGATACTGGATCGAGATCCGCTCACGACACTGCCTGCAGCGACCGCGCAGCAGTACCCAGCTCAGGAGGGGAATGTTGTCGTACCAGGCGATCGGTCCCCCGCATCCGGGGCACGTCGACCGCGGCCGCACCAGGCTCTCGCCGTGCGGAAGACGAGCCACGCATACGTTCATGAACGAGCCGACGGATGCGCCCAGGACTCCGGCGTAGACGAGGAACACGATCTGTATGGTCTGGGGCATTCAGCCTCCGAAAAGCCGGTCCATGAGTATGGCTCCCGCGATGGCCGCATTGAGAGACTCCACCTGTCCTCTCATCGGAATCGCGACGATCCGGTCCGCGGCCTCCCGCATTGGCGCTGAAACCCCCGCCGCTTCGTTGCCCAGGGTCAGCGCCAGGCGCGGCGGGCGAGGTTCACTTCGCTCGATGATCTCGCCATCCGCTTCCGCCACCCACAGTGGAGTATTCCATTCCCGGAGCCTGTCCAGGACCTCCGTTGTCTGGGCCTCGAGGACGGGCAGACG
>JBDHBK010000075.1:0-7567 GCA_039592635.1 Gemmatimonadota bacterium | reverse complement strand
ACATCACGGTCTCCCCTCACGTAGACCGTCGGCCCACCCTTGCGTTCGACCATCTGGACGATCGTGGCCGCGAACTCCTCACGGGTGAAAACGTCATCGTCGACGAAGATCTGTCCGTCCCTGTCCACCGTGATCACCAGCCCCTCGGCCACCTGCAGCGGGGCGGACGGGGCCTTCGGAATAGCCACCTCGACTCCACCCTGAAGTATCGGCGCCGTAATCATGAAGATCACGAGCAGTGTGAACGCCACGTCGACCAGGCTCGTGACGTTGATCTCAGCGCGCACGGGGAGGCCGCTATCGAGCCCACCGCCGAGGCGGCCGCCGATCATACCCGGCCCTCCCTGGCCAGGGTGCCGATGAACTCGCTGGCAAAGCCCTCCAGCTCACCGGTGAACAGGCCCAGCTTCGCCGCATAGTGGTTGTAGGCGATCACGGCTGGAATCGCGACGGCGAGGCCCACTACCGTGGTAACCAGAGCTTCCGCGATCCCCGGTGCCACGGCGGCGATGTTGGCCGATCCCTGCGATGTGATCCCGATGAACGAGTTCATGACACCCACGACGGTCCCCATCAGACCCAGCAGCGGGCTGATCGACCCGATAATGGCCAGCCACGGGAGACCGTGCGCCATGTCGTCGCGCTCCTCGGCCAGCTCCTTCTCCAGGACCAGTCGCAGCGTGTCCAACTGTGCCGACGAGAGGCCGGGTGCATCGTGCCCGTCGTCGCGCAGAGCCGTGGGACGAAGCTCGGTGAAGAAGTTCACCCCACGTCGAAAGACCCGCGTGTACGGGGATTCCTCCAGCCGCGTCAGCGTCTGATAGACATCCCTGAGACCCGTGGCGGATTCCATGCCGGCGACGAACGTGTCCCCGGACTGCCGCATTTTCCGGAACTCGGACCACTTCCAGAAGATCATGACCCACGAGAACAGCGAGAAGGCCGCCAGGACGATCAGGATGACTTTCGTGACCGGAGTGGCGTGGGCGATCAAGTCCCACGGAGTCGAGGCGATCGTGTTCCCCTGCTGGAGCATCGCGGTCAGGGCCGGAAGCACCATCATCGATTCTCCCCCGCGATCCACGTGTACGTGGACAGCAATCCATCCTCGAGAAGTCCGGCGCGGCGCCATCCCCGTCCTTCGAGTTTCGAGGCGTCGAGGCAGTTGCGCAGCAGCTCGCCCGGACGCGCCGGTGCATGCTCCACGGCTAGCTCCCGGCCGGCCACGCTCATGATGGCGCTGGCAAGTTCGTTTACACTTGTTTCCAAACCCGTCCCCACGTTGAAGGCAACGTCGTCCATCGTTTTCGAGTCGGACACATCGAGCCGCGCGGCCAGCAGGTTGGCCTGCGCCACGTCTCCCACATACACGTAGTCGCGTGTCTGTTCCCCGTCACCAAAAATCGTGAGCTGGCGACCCTCGAGAACACTCCGCCCGAAAATGGCCACCACTCCCGCCTCGCCATGCGGGTCCTGCCTCGGACCGAACACGTTGGAATACCTGAGCGAGACGCTCTCCAGGCCGTGAATCTGGCGATAGAAGTGCAGGTAGTGCTCCCCGGTAAGCTTGCTTACGCCATACGGAGACAGCGGCTGCTTCGGAGCGGTCTCCGACACCGGAAGATCCTCCGGTTCACCGTAGACGACGCCGCCGGAAGATACGTACAGGAACCGACGCACCCCCCCGGCCACGGCAGCTTCGAGCAGGTTCAACAGGCCCATGATGTTGATCGACGCGTCGTGATCGGGCCGCTCCACGGAGATGCGAACATCGATCTGCGCGGCATGGTGGCTGACCACCTCGAAGCTTCCGTCCCGTATCAGGGCTGCTGCCTCCGGGGACCGGATGTCGGCCACGACCAGGTCAATGCCGGTTGAGAGGTTCTCCTCCCTTCCGGAGCTGAGGTCATCCAGCGCGGTGACGGACCAGCCGTCGGCCGCGAAGGCGTCGCACACGTGAGATCCGATGAATCCGGCCCCACCTGTGACCAGAACCCTTCGACCTTCTCTCGCCATCACTCTTCTTTCGTCTGGTGTATACGGTCGGCGCCCCTCTTCATCCTTGCGCTCCGAGCGCCGCGGCCAAGCTATTTGCCACCGCCATGCGCCGAAAGACGCGCGGAGCCCGATGCGAAGAAGCGCCCCGTCAGTTGGCGGGACGCTTCGATGATCTGGCTGGAAACTCGTGACACCTACTGAGGCATCCTCTCGATTCGCCTCACGGGCGCCCCGGGGCGCATTCCGGCATCGCGCAATTCGGTTACACGAGCCGTCGCCGTTTCCTCCGAGGTGTGCACCACCCGAACCACCGAAAGTCGGTCGGCGAAGAGCGCGACCTCGGCCGTGGCCGTAAACGGGAAGATGGCGAACACGTCGCCGACATGGACTCCGTCCGCGGCCCCGACGTCCAGGAAAATGGTCTCCGTCGTCGCGACCAGCGTCTGATCCTCCGTGAAGCCGAGCACCGTTCCGACCAGGCCGCCCTCCTCCGCCTCCGACTGCATACCCGGTACGATCGGGTACTCCTCGGCCAAGAGCATCAGGTCGCCGACCCGGTAGTCCCCGAAGACCTGTATGACCTGCGCCCGCACGCTGTCTCGCGAGGGATAGGTCCGGGTCACGCGGACCGCGCCAACGGTGCGAAGCACGTGCCCTGACTCGCCCATGGACCGACCCCACTGGACGGCCTTCAGGAAGTCGCCCACACCGACAACCGCGCCGGTGAGATGCAGCACGACCTGGTCGTTGAGTCGGGCAGCGCGCGGCAGCTTGATGGATGGATGAGGCTCGGCGACGACACGGGCGGTCACACCGGCCGAGGCAAAGGCGTTCCTGTCAGCGAGAACGGCTGCGCCGTAGAAGTCGCTCAGCGATACCACGGCGCGCGGCTCCTTCGACTCGATGGACAGCTCACCGTAGGACGCGGCTCGGGAATCGGCCCGGAAGACCGAATTCTCTGGAAACTGGCCCGGCTCCCCGAACGATCGGCTAGCGTCACCGGGAGACCTCTGCACTTCGCGGGGCGTCCCGGTTTCCCCGGCTACCCGAGCGGCCTGCCGCTCGGCCGGCCGATCCGTCGGCTCTGCACCGGCATCCCGATACCCGGGAAGAATCAGGCTCTCGCCGGGGTAGATCCAGTGCGGATCCTCGACGACCTTCGCATTCAGATCAAAGAGCTCCGGCCAGCGGAATGGGTCCGCCAGGTACCTCGCCGCGAGTTCCCACAGCGTGTCCCCCGTTCGGACTTCGTGCGTTCTCTGGCTTTCCTGCGCCCCGGCGACCGGAGCGATCGCCAGGATCGCCGTGACCAGTACCAGTGCCCGGGTTGCCCCGTTCATGATCTGACTCCTCAAAAGGGCAGGTCGTCCTCGCCGGCGAGGGCGTCGTCAGTGAAGTCTTTCATGCTGGATCCGGTCGACCGCTGTTCCGCCGGACCGGACATCGATTCCGGTCGGTCGCCGCGTCCACCCAGCATGATCATCTCGCGTGCCCTGATATCTGTGAAGTAACGTACCTGGCCGTCCTGCTCGCTCTGCCGGTACTCGACGCTGCCTTCGATGTAGACCCGGTCACCCTTGCTCAGGTATCGCTCGCAAACGTCCGCGAGCTTGTCCCAGCACGACACCCGGTGCCACTCCGTCTTCTCCTGCTTCTGGCCGCTGCGGTCGGTCCACTCGCGGCTCGTAGCCACGGACAGAGAAGCAACCCGCGTGCCGGAGCCGGTGACGCGGACCTCGGGGTCCCGTCCGAGATTCCCTATCAGCTGGATTTTGTTGAGAGAGCGTGCCATTCTATCCTCTTGTTCAGTAACGACATAGACAAAAACCACCACGACAGCAGGCCGGTACGCCGGCCCAACACCGAAACTAGACGGCCGTTCCTTGGCGTGTCAACGCACCTCAGCATGTACATCAAGTTTCATCACAATCGCATCTTCACCCGGCTCGGTGTAGTACTGTTTGCGTACTCCCACCACGCTGAAGCCGGCCGTCTCGTACAGGCGACGAGCCCCATGGTTGGACTCCCTGACCTCGAGGTAGAGCGAACGCGAGCCCCGACTGGCCGCAACCGCGATGCTCTCGAGCAACAACATTCGGCCGATGCCCTCTCCGCGACGCTCGGGCACGACGGCGATATCTCCCAACTCACCTTCGTCCGCCGCGAACCACATCACCGAGTATCCGGTCAGCTCGTCGTCTGTCTCGGCGACGAGGAGGGCCGCGCTCGGCCGACGCATCAGGCCGCGGAATGTGGACTCCTCCCAGGGCGCTGAGAACGACCGCCTCTCGATGAGCATGACCTCGTCAAGGTCCGCCATGCGCATCGCCCGTACCGTCAGCCGCCCCTTCCCCCCCGACTCGACCACGGTCAGCCGCCCGTACCGCGTTGAGCGGCGGGCAGGCGGACGTAGCCCGGCTCCCAGCTTCCGGGGTCGGCCACCCGGCCTCCGTCCGGGTCGACCGCTGCCAGCCACAGGAGGGACCGGGCGCTCGGGACCCAGGTGTCCGGGTCGAGCACGTGGCCGCCGGCCGTACGGATGATGTCTTCTCCCGCACCCGCTCCGTCACCGGCAAAGCACCAGTTTCCGGGCTCGCCGATACCTGTGAGCACCTGATCGAGAGGTCCCGCCCGCGGCGCAAACAGTTCTCGGATTCCCTCGTCCACCAGGTATCCCGCGGCGTAGACCTGCCCGCGGCGGGCATCGAACATCGCGCAGACCGGGCGATCACATCCAGCTCCCGCCGCCACGGCGGCCAGACTCGAGAACGAGAACAGCTCCAGGCCCCGGGCGTGGCACATCCCTTTTGCCAATGCCGCTGCGATCCGAACTCCCGTGAACGAGCCGGGCCCGCCACCCACGACCAAGCCTTGAAGGTCAGAGGCGCTCAGCCCGCAGCCGGTCAGCAATCGGTCGATCTCCGGGAGCACGGCCTCGGAATGCGTCGCACGAACGCGCAGGAGCGATTCGGCTAGGACCTCGGCGTCCCTGCCGATGGCCACGCTCCCCACCGGCGTGCTGGTGTCCAGCGCGAGCCTCAACACGATGGATCCTCCTCGGCAGGCCGTGGCGCGGGCAACAGGGGCACCTGGCCGCAAGCCCGAAGGGCCACCTGGCGACGGGCCGGGTCCGCCAGGAAATCCAGTCGGACGTCCCAGCGATCCGCGGGCAGGTAGCCGTCCGCCCGGTCGGCCCATTCCACCAGCACCATGTCGTCCGATTGGAGCAGGCCTTCCCAGCCCATGTCCACAAGCCCTTCCACCGCTTCGACGCGATACAGGTCGGCATGCTGGACCACCGCACCGCCCCGACCTTGGTACTGGTTGACGAGCGTGAAGGTCGGACTGGGAACCGGTCCCGTCACCCCCGCTCCCCTGCAGGCGGCACGGGCAAGGGTCGACTTCCCCGCCCCCAGTTCACCGTACAGGCAGACGAACACTCCGCCCTCGAGCGCGACGCGTCCGATCTCCCGCCCATACAGGGCCAGTTCCTGCTCGGTCAACTCGAACGGTCCGATCTCGAAAGGGCTCACCGAGATCGCCTCCGATTCGACTTGCCGGATCCCGTTTCCATCGCTGCCCGTACCTCGAACAGCTCGTCACGCAGGCGAGCCGCTCGCTCGAAGTCCAGCGCCTGCGCGGCCTCCTTCATCTCGTTCTCCAGCTGGTGCGCCAGTTCGGCTGGGTCTACGCCCCCGTAGCGCCCCCCCGGCCCGGGTGACTCGGCCACCCGTGCATCCGCAACCGAGGTCGTGAAGCGAATCTGCTCCACCGACTTCACGATCGTCCGCGGCACGATGTCGTGCTCCGCGTTGTATTCGGCCTGGACCTGGCGGCGCCGATCCGTCTCGCCAATGGCCCGCTGCATCGATCCCGTGATCCGGTCGGCATACATCACCGCCTTGCCCTCGGCGTTCCGTGCCGCCCGCCCGATCGTCTGGATCAACGAAGTCTCGGACCGGAGGAACCCTTCCTTGTCCGCGTCGAGGATCGCCACCAGCGACACCTCGGGCAGATCCAATCCCTCGCGGAGGAGATTGATGCCGACGAGCACGTCAAATACCCCCAGGCGAAGTTCGCGCAGAATCTCGACCCGTTCAATCGTGTGGATGTCGCTGTGCAGGTAGCGCACCCTGACGCCGCGCGCCGCCAGGTACTCCGAAAGGTCCTCGGCCATCCGCTTGGTCAACGTGGTTACGAGAATCCTCTCCGAGCGAGCCGTGCGAACGCGAATTTCCTCGAGAAGGTCGTCCACCTGGCCCGACACCGGCCGGATCTCGACTCCTGGATCGAGCAAGCCCGTGGGCCGGATGAGCTGCTCGACCACCACGCCCTCCGAGCGACCCAGCTCGTAGTCTCCGGGTGTCGCGCTGGTGAATATGACCGACGGTACGACGGTCTCCCACTCCTCGAACTCGAGCGGCCGGTTGTCGAGAGCGGACGGCAGCCGGAAGCCGTACTCGACAAGGGTCGTCTTTCGACTGCGATCTCCCTTGTACATCGCTCCGATCTGCGGGATGCTGACGTGCGACTCATCGACGATGACGAGGAAGTCCTTCGGAAAGTAGTCGAGCAGGCAGTAGGGTCTCTCTCCCGGCTCGCGGCCATCGAAATAGCGCGAGTAGTTCTCGATTCCCTGGCACACCCCGATCTCGCGGAGCATCTCCACGTCGAACCGGGTCCTCTGCTCCAGGCGCTGGGCCTCCAGCAACCGGCCATCGGTCCGCAGATCCATCAGACGGATCTCGAGCTCGGTCAGGATTCCATCGATCGCCCTCTCCAGGCGAGCCGGGTCCACCGCGTAGTGAGTGGCCGGGAAGACGGCCGTGCGCTGCAGCGAGGCGATCGCCTTGCCGGTCAGAGGATCGATCTTCGTAATGCGCTCCACCTCGTCGCCGAACAGCTCGATGCGGACGGCCTGCTCCTCGTACGCCGGCAGCACCTCGATGACGTCGCCTCGCACCCGGAACGTACCCCGCCGAAAGTCGATGTCGTTCCGGCCATACTGGATCTGGACCAGACCCGCCAGGATGTCGCGGCGCCCGATCTGCTGGCCGACCTCCAGCGTGAGCATCTGGGAGCGGTAGGAGCGCGGATCGCCCAGGCCATAGATCGCGGAAACGGAGGCCACTACGATCACGTCGCTCCGCTCCATCAGGGAGGACGTGGCCCGAAGCCGCAGTCGATCGATGTCCTCGTTGATCGACGCGTCCTTTTCGATGTACGTATCCGTCGTCGGCACGTACGCTTCGGGCTGGTAGTAGTCGTAGTAGGAGATGAAGTACTCGACCGCGTTTCGCGGAAAGAACTGCTTCAATTCACCGTACAGCTGGGCGGCGAGGGTCTTGTTGTGGCTCATCACCAGGGTCGGGAGGCCTGTCTCCTGAATCACGCCCGCCATGGTGACCGTCTTCCCGCTCCCCGTGACGCCCAGGAGGGTCTGCCAGCGCTCGCCCTGGCGCACGCCCTCGGCCAGCGTCCTGATGGCTTCCGGCTGGTCGCCGGTCGGCTCGAACGGAAGCTCGAGAGCGAAACGTTCTGGTGTCACGACATCTCCTCTATGGGCCCC
>JBDHBK010000074.1:0-7586 GCA_039592635.1 Gemmatimonadota bacterium | reverse complement strand
TCGAAGAACATCCGGCGCATCGGCCTCGGGATCATGGGCTGGGCCGACATGCTGGTGCGGCTCGGCGAGCCCTACGGCTCTCCCCGCTCGATTGAGCTGGGCAAAGAGCTCATGCGGTTCGTCGACGAGGAATCGAAGGTCGAGTCGGAGAGACTGGCCGGCGATCGCGGCACCTTCCCGCAGTGGGAGAGGTCGATCTGGGGTTCGGATGAGAAAGCGGCCCGGGACGAACGCGGGATGCGCGTTCGTCCGATGCGCCGGCTGCGCAACTGCAACCTGACGACCGTGGCGCCGACCGGTACCATCTCGATCATCGCCGGCTGCGCCAGCGGGATCGAGCCCCTGTTCGCCGTGGCCTTCATGCGGAACCAGGCCGGCGTGCTGATGCCGGACGTGAACCCCGAGTTCGTGCGCATGGCCGAGGAGGGGGGCTGGTATTCCGAGGACCTGATGCGCCGCATCGCCGACGAAGGTCACATCCACTTCGACGAGGTGCCGCAGGAAGTCCAGGACGTGTTCGTCACTGCGCATGATGTGACGCCGGAGCAGCACATCCGGATGCAGGCCGCTTTCCAGGCGAACACGGATTCGGCGATCTCCAAGACCTGCAACTTCCCGAACGATGCGACCGAGTCCGATGTCCGGGAGATCTTCGAGCTTGCCTACCAGCTGAGGTGCAAGGGCGTCACGGTGTACCGGGATGGCTCTCGCGACGCCCAGGTGCTGTCGACCGGCAAGACGGCCAAGGAAGTCGTCGCGGCGGCGAACGGCGAGGTCCTGGAGAAGATCGGTGACCACGAACTGGCTCAGGAACTGATCGGGGCGTTGGGCAGGATCGCGGAACTCGAGGAACAGCTCGAGGGAAGGGAAGACCAGATCGCGTCGCTCGAGGGCGGCATGATGAGGCAGCCGGCCGTCCGCTCGCGTCCGCACATGCTGCGTGGAGTCACCCGCAAGATCGACTCGCCACTCGGTGACATGTACGTCACCATCAACGAAGACGAGGAAGGCCGCGCGTTCGAGGCTTTCGTGGCGCTCGGCAAGGCGGGCGGTCCCGCGATGGCCGATGCCGAGGCGATCGGCCGGTTGATCAGCCTCGCGCTGCGAAGTGGCATTTCACTCAGGGCGGTACACAAGCAGTTGCGGGGGATCTCTTCCGACAGGGCCGTCGGGTTCGGACCCAACAAGGTGCTGTCGAGCCCCGACGCCATCGCGCAGGTGATCGAGAAGTACCTGGAGGAAAAGGAAGGCATACAGACGTCGCTGCCGATTCAGGATCCGGGAGCGGCCAAGGCCACGAACGGTGGTACGCAGACGGCTTCGAAGCCGCAGATCCATCGGTTCGAAGAGCAGGCGGCGCTCACGTTCATCGGCACCTGTCCCGATTGCGGGTCAGGACTGGAGTTCGCCGAGGGATGCGTGAAGTGCCACGCCTGCGGCTACAGCGAGTGCGGCTGACGGCTCGCCAGCAGAGAAAACGAAAACCGCTCCGTACGTGAGCGGATAGAGCCTCCGTCCGGCACGGTGTGGACCCCGAATTCCGCCGGCGTCGCGACGGAGGCTCGAGCCTTATACCGGATGACGCGGGGTCGTCCGGGGTCCTGTCCCAGAACGGCGGAGGGTACTGGCCTTCGGGCCCGATCCGCCGACTACAATTGACGGACAGGACAGCGGAAGCCCGGTCGAAAGGCCGGGTTTTCGTGTTTATGGGTGCCCGGTCAGCCCTTGATCGTATTCAGCAGCATCAGGCAGAGCAGGGCGGGGTGGAAGAGCAGAGAAGACAAAAACACGCGCCGGGCCGAGGCATCGCTGAGGGGCATGGCGGACCGCAGTCCCACCCACAGGAAGGACAGGCTCGCGATCAGGGCCCCCACCATGTACCAGCGACCCGTGTACCCGAGGGCGCTCGGCGCCAGGCTCGCCGGAACCAAGATGAGCGTGGCGGCCACCAGCGCTCGACCCACCCTCTTCTCCGCGTCCACTCCGTCAGGGATCAGTCGGAAACCGACCCGGGCGTAGTCCTCGCGCAGCATCCAGGCCAGCCCTAACACGTGGGGGAGCTGCCACAGGTAAGCGATGGCAAACAGGGCGAGCCCGCATCCTTCGACCCTGCTGGTCGCCGCCGTAGACCCGATGAGCGCCGGCATGGCGCCCGGCACGGCGCCGGCCAGGGTGGCCAGCGGGGATCGCGACTTCAGGGGTCGATACACCCAGTGGTAGGCGGCGGCCGATACGGCGGAGAGCAGGGTCGGAAGCCAGCCCACGAAAAGGAACATGTACGTGAGCCCGATCGCGACCAGGGCGTTCCCGAACAGGCGAGCTTCGACCGGCGCGATTCGCCCGGACGGGATGGGACGGTCCCGCGTGCGGTGCATGATGGCATCGGGCTCGCGCTCCGCGTACTGGTTGAGGGCCAGCGATCCGCCGGTTCCGAGCCCGGTGGCCAGCATCGCATGGGCGACCAGGGAGAGCTCGACCCGACCGCGAGAGGCCACGAACGCGGCGACGCCGACGGTGATCATCACGTATCCGGCAATGCCCGGTTTGCAGAGTTCGTACCAGGCTCGCAGCCTGTCCCGCGTGCTGATGCCGGCTCCCGTGACGGCGTCCGTCTTGTGCAAGGCGCCTCAGCCCCTGGGCCGCACGACTTCGAGCACCCCGGTGTCCTCGTTCCGGGTCACCAGGCGTACGTCGCCGGGGCCGATGTCGAGCGCGGAATCGAGGAACAGCCCTCGTCCGTCTCCCGCCTCCGCCCCGTCGGGGGAGAACGATACCCGCACCTCGTGGCGACCAGGCGGCAGCAGCAATTCGCGGAATACGAACAGCGGGCGGTCTCCTCGGGCGCCCGAAGCCTCGACCAGGAGATCGAACCGCTCCTCGCCGTCGACCTGGACCCGCAGCCGGTGTGATGGCACCTGTCCGACGCAGGAATCCGGGTTCCGCATGTGCGACGGAAGGTCGGCGAGTTCCTCGGCTGAGGGACGCTGACATTCTCCCGCCTCCTCGGCGCGGAGTCTCCAGCTGAATCGCAGAGAGGCCTGTGCCTCGTGAGCTCCTGAGATGGGCGCTCGCGAAAGGAAGCCGAGGGCGACCGTGATCGCCGCCGCCAGGCTCACCCCGAGTAGAAGCCGGCCGGCCGACCTCAAGTCACGACTCCCGACACCGTGCCTTCGCCAGCTTCGAGCTGCGGATCACATTCCTGGTCGATCTCGATCTCGGTCTCCGTTCTCACCGGCTGCATCCGGGCGATCTGTGATTTGAACGCCGTCAGGGCCGCGACCACTTCCCGGCGGCCGCCGGCGCCGGTCTGAACGTAACGAAGTCGCCCGCGATCCACTCGCTCCTTCAGATTCGCCTCCCGTCCAGCGTACAGCCTCTGGGCGGCCCACTTCGGTCCCTCGCGGTTCCAGCAGTCACGTCCCGAGCAGGCGGCGACCATCACACCCCCGGCTCCGGCGCGGACCAGGTACTCCACGACCGAGGTATGTAGACTTCCGGCGCATTCCACGGGGTACACCGTCGCTCCCTCGAATCGTCCCTCGTCTCCAAGGTCGCCGGCCCCGAGCGAACAGGCTACCAGCACAATGTTCTGCGGGTCCGGCGGACTCGTCGCGATGAACTCGCGAACGCGTTCCAGCTGATCGCGGCCGGTCCGTCCCGGCGGACCCACACCCATCGGTGCGCACGAGCCGGCGCAGATCCCACAGCTGACGCAAGCCGCCGGGTCCACGAGAGCGACAAGGTCGGTGCGAACGTCACCAGCGGCTCTCTGGACCATCTCGATCGCACCGTACGGACAGTCGATCGAGCACTGGACGCACTCGACGCAGATCGTCGGGTCGACCCACGATGGCGGCGGTGTATGACCCCTTCGGGGACGCGTCCACACGGGGGCAGCGAGCGCTGCCAGGGTCAGGGTGCTTCCGATTGCCCACACGCCCCAGCCCGGGAGTTCCCGGGTAGCGGGGAGCCAGAACCCGTAGAACCAGTCGAGTGGCGCCGAGGAGATCAAGCGGGCCGGGTCGGCGATCGGCCCGAGCGGAGCCGGCCAGGCGACGGCCAGCGCCGCCAGGAATCCCGTGAGGGCCCAGGTCAGTCGCTTCGGCGGGAGCATCGTCGGCCGGGACAACCGGCTCACGTGCAGGTAGAGCACCAATCCGACCCCGAGCGGGACGGCTATGTGCAGGAAGTAGTTGAGGAAGAAAAACGCGCCGGGCATCGCGCGCTCGCCGATGAACGTCCGGGCGATCGGCTCGGAGAAGAAGGGCAGTGAGTCCAGGAGGCGCGCGCCTTCCTCCGCCAGCAGCTGCCCCTGCACGTCCCACACCATCACGAAGCCCGTCCATCCCAGCAACATGAAGAGGCCGACCAGGAAAAGCCCGGAGATCCAGGCCAGGGTCCGCGGCCCCCACGTTCGCTTCCGCACGAACATCCTCAGCGCGTGCACCGCTATGGCCAGGAGGGCCGCATCGGAAGCGAAGCGGTGAAGCGACCGGATCCAGCGTCCGCTCCACGCCTGGTCCACGATCCGGGCCACGGACCCGTAGGGGTCCCCGATCCGGTAGAAGATCAGGAGATAGAGGCCGGTGGCGATCAGGACCAGAAGTAGGGCGACGGCGATGGGGCCGCTCTGCAGCAGCGGATTGTATCTCGACGAATAGACGCGGTCGAATGCCGCGTCCAACCGGGCCAACAGGCGGCTGGCAGCCCCGAGTGAAGGGCCTTCAGTTCCTCTCATCGAGGTCGCGTCATGTGGTACGGAACCTCCCCGGTTCGCTCGGCGCCCGCTGGACAGGACCTCCAACTTGACGATATTCTATTTATTATCATATTTTAATGATAATGTACAGGTGTCGTCCATGTCACGTCTTTCGAGGAGGTTGCATGAGTGAGCCGACCCCGACCCAGGCGGATGACCTCACCGCCGAGGAAATTCCCTGGGGGCAGCGTCTCTACGATCGCCCGTTCCTCCTCCTCGTGATCGGCCTGCTCGTGATGGCGGTTTGCTTTACGGGTTGGGGACTGTGGGAGGTCCTCACGCTCCCGCCCGCTCCGCTTCCCTGACCCCGGAGAGCTGACATGTACGAGAACGGAATCCAACCGGCTACGGGCGTGTGGTGGAAACCCGCCCACAAGACCGAGAAGATATGGATCTCGGTCGCCTTCGCGTGGTGCCTGGTCTTGTTCGCGATGATGCCGATCTGGCACCTGAAGGGCGGACAGAACCCGGCCGGGGTGCGCCATCGCGTCGAGCCAGCCGCCTTCGAGGCCCGGACGAACGAGTTCATTGAGTCGTACCAGGTCGGTGAGGAAGCGGGGATTCCGATCGTCGAACCGCCGGTGGGAGCCGACGTGTACCTGGTGGGAAAGATGTGGCAGTGGACCCCGATCCTGCGCCTGCGCGCCGGGGCCACCTACCGCCTCCACATGTCGAGCACCGACGTGAATCACGGGTTCAACCTCTATCCGTTCAACATCAACTTCCAGGTCATTCCGGGCTATGACTACGCCCTGGACGTGACGCCCACGGAAGCCGGTGAGTTCCGAATCGTGTGCAACGAATTCTGCGGCATCGGCCATCACATCATGGTCGGCCGGGTCGAGGTCCTTCCCGCCGATGCCCCTGACGGGTCAGGAGGTGCCGAATGAACGCCTTCGAGAATCCCACGGGCTCGGACCGGGTTTCCTCTCTGGCCAGCCGTTTCCGTACGTGCCCGACCACCGGGCTCTCCGTCGACCGTACGGCGGACAACCTGATCAAGGCGCACGCGGTCATCGCGACCGTCTCCCTGCTGGTGGGGGGCATCGCCGCCCTCCTGGTGCTGCTCACCCGATGGCAGGCGATCCATCTGCTGGATGCCGTCTGGTTCTACCGGATCCTGACGGTGCACGGCATGAGCATGCTGATCTTCTTCATCATCTTCTTCGAGATGGCGATCCTCATGTTCGCGGGGCCGGTCCTTCTGAATTCCCGGGTGCCGGCGCCCAAGATTGCCTGGGGTGCGTTCGGACTCATGGTGGCCGGAGCGGTACTCGTCGAGTGGACGATGTGGACGGGTAAGGCGGATGTCCTGTTCACCAGCTACGTCCCGCTGAAGGCGACGCCCAACTTCTACCTGGGCGTGATCCTGTTCGCAGTAGGGGCGCTGGTGACGGTCGCCATCTTCTTCGCCTCGCTCGTGGTTGCAAAGCGCGAGAAGACGTACGAGGGATCGGTGCCCCTCGTGACGTTCGGCGGGATCACCGCGGCCATCATCGCGGTAATCACGCTGCTGCACGGGGCCGCGATCTATATTCCCACGTGGCTGTGGTCCATGGGCATCATGGACGTGGATCCGCAGATCTACCGCCTGGTGTGGTGGGGACTCGGTCACTCGTCGCAGCAGATCAACGTCGCGGCCATGGTCGCGCTCTGGTACCTGCTGGCCACGCTCACGGTGGGCGGCGTCGTACTGAATCAGAAGATCAGCCGTACTGCCTTCGTGCTGTACATCCTGTTCATATCCATGGCCTCGGCGCACCACCTCCTGGTCGATCCCGGGATGGGCCCCGCATGGAAGATCTGGAACACCAGTTACTTCATGTACATGGCGGTCCTGGCCAGCATGATTCACGGCTTCACGGTGCCCGCCGGCATGGAACTGGGGATGCGCCTGCGAGGCTACACCGACGGGATCTTCGGCTGGCTCCGCAAAGCCCCGTGGGGTGATCCCGGGTTCAGTTCGATGGTGTTCAGCGTGGTCGTGTTCGGTTTCGTGGGCGGGATCACCGGGGTCACGTTCGGAACCGAACAGATCAACATCATCGCGCACAACACGCTGCGTATTCCGGGCCACTTCCATGCGACCGTGGTCAGCGGAACGGCGATGGCCTTCATGGGAGTGACCTACTACGTGATTCCGCTGATCTTCCGGAAGCGGATCGCCTTCTTCAAACTCGCGCAGATACAGCCGTACCTCTTCGCGATCGGGATGCTGATCTTCAGTCTCTCTATGACGTTTGCCGGGTCGTTCGGGATTCCGCGCAGACACTGGGACATCAGCTTCTCCGGCGCTCCTTTCGACGTCCAGTACTCGCCGGCCGTGGACGTAGTGATGGCCGTGATGGCGATCGGTGGTCTGCTGGGAATCCTTGGTGGTGCGATCTACATCCTGGTGACCGTGTGGTCCGTGTTCTTCGGCAAGCCTCTGCCGGCAGGGGAGGAGCACCTGTATGCCTCCAGCATCCCGCAGGGGTTGATCACCAAGCCGTGGACACAGATTCCCGACACGGACGAGGATCCGAAGGCACCATGGAAGATCGGTCCGGTTCCGGGAACTGCGATCCTGGTGGCCATCTTCTTCATTGCGTTCGTGACGTACTACTTCGCCAACTGGGCGCTGCTGTCCTTCGTCTGGAAGGTCGGCTGAGTTGAGCAGGACCCGCCTCGCGTCGGACCAGAGGTGGGCCCTGCTGGCGCTCCTGGCGATCGGTGTCGTGACGATCGGGTGGTGGGCGCTGGCCCTGTGGCCCGTGCCGGGGAATCCAGAGTGGCTGACCCGGGCGCGGGCCGTGTGCTTCAACGCGGGGCCGAGCGGCATGCCGGA
>JBDHBK010000073.1:0-24396 GCA_039592635.1 Gemmatimonadota bacterium | reverse complement strand
TTCGCGTCCTCCTTGAAGGGGGTTCGGCGAGTGCTCGCGGCGGGGAGCCGCTGTGCCGCAATATATGCGGTCGGGCTCGCTCACACACCCGAGACGAAGGTAGTATTCAGCATGGCCGAGCCGAACCCTTCAGGACCCACTGGATCCGAGCTTCAGGTGATCGTCGTGGGTGGCGGCGTGGTGGGCGTCTGCTGCGCCTACTTCCTTGCCCTCCGGGGAGCCTCGGTCACCGTGCTCGAGAAGGACGAGATCGGCAGGGCCGCGTCTTATGGCAATGCCGGCCTCATCTCCCCCGGGCATCCCCCGATCAACAGACCGGGCCGCGTGAGCCAGGCCCTTCGCTCGATGGGGGACCGGCTGAGCCCCCTGTACATAGAGCCCCGCTGGGATCCGTCGCTCGTTCGCTGGCTGTGGGCGTTCCGGAAGTTCTGCACCGAATCGCATGTCGAGCACTCCATGGCCGCCCTGGCCCCGCTTGGGCATCGCACGACGGACCTGTTCGACGAGCTCGTCACTGGCGAGGGACTCGATTGCGACTACCGGCATTCCGGCTATCTGGAGGTATTCGATACACAAGCCGGCCTGGTGTCGGGCGACGAAGAAGTCGGGGTCGTCGAGAGACACGGATTCTCTCCCGAATACCTCGAAGGTCCGGCACTCCGCGAGCGGGAGCCGCTACTCGGCGCCGGCGTGCGCGGGGGTTGGTGGCACGACGAGGGCTCGGTCGTCGAGCCTTACCGATTCGTGCTCGAGATGGCGGATCGCGCCGAGGCACACGGCGCCGCGATTCGTCCGGGGACCGAGGTCCAGGCCATTCGGTCGGAGAGCGGAAGTGTGACCGGGGTGCTGACAGCCGAGGGAGAGTACATCGACTCAGACGCGGTCGTGCTCGCCACTGGCGCCTACAGCCCGGGGCTCATGGCCTCGCTGGGCTGCCCGCTTCCGATTCAGCCTGCCAAGGGCTACCACCTCGACCGCCGCCGCGAGGATCCGCACACACCCGATCTGCGTGTCCCCTGCCTGCTGGCGGAGCGCGCCGTGTTCTGCTCGCCGATGGAGGGCCACGTCCGTTTCGCGGGTACCCTCGAGTTCTCGGGTTTGAATCTGGACCTGCGAGGAAAGCGACTGGAGCAACTGGATGCTGCGGCCCGCAGGTATTTCACGGCCACCGAGCTATCGGAACCGGTCTCGGAGTGGTGTGGCCTGCGGCCCTGCACCCCCGACGGTCTGCCGGTGATCGGACGGGTGCCAGGGTACGAAGGCGCCTACGTGACGACCGGTCACGCGATGCTCGGTCTGACGCTCGGTCCGATCACGGGCAGTCTCGTGGCCGACCTCGTAGTGCGAGGTTCGCCGACGCTGGAGATCGAGGCGTTCCGGCCCGAGCGGTTTGCGGGCCGCTAGGCCCCGTACGCCGCGGCCAGCCCTGAGGCAAACTCCTCCAGGGTGGTGGGCGTCGAGTTGGCTGCGGACCGCGTCTCCTGCGCCACGATTCGACCGTCGGCAAACCCCCGGTACATCTCCATGAAGGCAGCCACGGTCGCCGCATGCACCCCCATCTGCTCGAATCCCGCTGCCGCCGCCTCTTCGGGCACCGTCACGAATGGAAGATCCGGCTTTCCGATCGCCGCACCGACGATGGCCGCTACCTCGTTCAGCGTGTAGTCACGCGGCCCGAGGAGTTCCTTGATGTGATGTCCGTCGAAGTCCAGGGCCGCCAGCCGGCGGGCCGCCTCCGCTCCGATGTCGCGGGTGGCGATCATGGGCAGGGAAAGGGCACCGGGAATCGGCATCGGAAGCACGCCCGCTTCCCGGATCGCGTCCAGCATCATGTAAATGTTCTCCATGAACCAGCCCGGACGCAGGTGGAGAACGTTGGTTTCCGTCAGTTCGTTGAACCGGTCTTCCTGCTCGCGCAGCCCGGCGATCGGTCCGGTTCCCTCGTGGTGCTGGGCCCCCACGCTGGACAGGTTGACCACGTACGGCACCCCTGCGTCGCGGATCCCGGCCGCGAGCGCCTTGCCTGCCGTGGTCTGCCATTCCCGCAGATCGATGTCGTAGCGCGGCGGAATCAGGTGATACACCCCTCCGACCCCATCGCAGGCCCGGGCCACGAATTCCGCGTCCGATACGTCGCCCACCGCCGCCTCCGCGCCCTGCTCGACGAAGGGGGCGAGGCGTTCCTCGGTTCGGCCGATCACGCGAACCGGCTGGCCCGCGGCGAGCAGATCTTCCGCAACCACTCGACCTGTGTTTCCGGTCGCTCCGATGACGGCGTACATGTCGGACTCCTTGGGAGGTTTCGGATGGGGACGCGGAGCTAAAGGTGCTGTCCCCGGAGCCCGGTGACAAGGAAGCTCACCAGCCAGCCAGGCAGAACCCGGAGAGGGGAAATCAGGCCCCTGATACTGCCTCCTGGATCCGACGACGCTGCCCCGGCGTCAGCATGTCGCGCGCAACGACATCGCGAACGATCCGGGCGACGAAGGCATAGCCTCTTTGCTCGGCCACAAGCCACCGGTTCCACTCCAGCTCGTCCAGCGCGTCATGCAACTCGTCTCCCTCCAATCCCGTGGCCAGTGAAAGGAAGTCCGTCTCGCAGCGTTCGTCGAGGACGGAAGCGGCTGCGAGCACCGCCTGCGCCGGACGGCTCAGACGTCGGAAGCCAATGCGGATGGCGGCCACCACGGAGTCCGGAAGGTCGCTCGGATACGTTTGCTCCATCGTACGGAATGGCTGGGGCCACACCCCGCCCACCTCGTCCAGTTCCAGCCCCAAACGCACCGCCGTGAGCAGCTCGGTCGCCAGGAGCGGAAGGCCGGCCGAATCCACCAGCACCCGACGCGTGATCCTGTCCACGGCGGAGTCGTCGAGATCCGGAAGGACATGGCGCACCAGGTCTTCCACACCGGCACGGTCGAGAGGACCCAACGTGAGAGCGACACCTGGAACATCGAGCCCGATTCGCCCGCTGAGATCGTCCAGCTCGTCTCTCGGCGGATAGGCACCAGCGGTGATCATGAGGACGCAGGGAACTCCGGTCAGATCCCGCACCAGCGACTGCAGGACCGAAGCGGACTCGGCATCCAGATGGTCCGCACCGTCGATCCACAACAGGACGGGCTGCTTGGATCCGACGGCCCGCGTGAGGCCCGTCAGAGCGGTCGCCGGATCGGCAGGCTCGGCGGCCAGGCCCGCCAGATGGAGAAGTGTCTCGTCGGGATCGGAGGCTCCCGCCAGTGCGAATGCCAGGGTGTCGGGCGCGGCTTTGGCCACCCCCTTTCCCTCCAGCAACCCGCCCCGGCAGAGACCTGCAAGCCCGCCCCAGGCCAGGTCTCGATCGCCTGGCACGCAGCGAATGTGGGTGATCGCTGCTCCCTCCAGGCGCGCCCGCGCCGCGACTTCCTCTCCCAGCCGGGTCTTCCCCGAACCGGAATCTCCGTGAACCACCACGACCGCCGGCGACCCACCGGCGAAGGCTTCGGAGATGCCTCCGAGCACCGCCCCCAACTCGGACTCCCGTCCAGCGATAGGAATACGGCGTGCCCATCGATCCGGGTCGGAGGGCGATCCAGGCAGGCGCCACTCTCGCTCGCTGCGGATGCGCTCAGCCAGCGCCTCCGTCTCGGGATCGGGCTCGATGCCCAGGTCCTCGGCGAGCCGCTTGGCATACGTGTCGTAGATCGACAGCGCGCCTGCCCGCTCGCCACGGACGGCTGCCGCCAGCATCGCGAGTCTCACGGCGCCGTCAGAAAAGGGGTCGAGAGTCAGGGCGCGGACCGCGGACTCCTGCGCCGCCTCGCCGTCGCCTGCCGCCAGGCGTGATTCGGCGTATCGTCTGAATCCAGTTTCCATCCGATCGAGCCACGCCAGACGCTCGGCCGCGAGCCAGTCCTCAAAGACCGAGCTGTCCGGTACGGCGAACCCCTCGAGAAACGGTCCCCCCATCAGGGGAACGGCGTCACTCCATCTTTCCAGTTGAAGCAGGCCTTCGAGTTCGTCGACATCCACCAGGACCGCGTCGGGCGCCAGCGCGACCTGATCGCCGATGGACAGCAGGAGATCCTCTCCTACGGATTTTCGGATGACCCGGAGCGCCTCGTTCAGGGAATGCCTGGCCGAGGAATCCGGCTTGTCACCCCAGAACACGCCGACCAGATGCTCGCGCGTTCGCCGACGATCGGGAGAGCGGACCAGGTAGAGTAGGAGCGCCAGGTTCTTGCGCCACAGGAGCTCCCGGGGAGCTTCGCCGCCGTCCACTCTCACCTCGAGCGGTCCGAGAGTCTTGAGCGAGATCATTCTGGACTCCTGGTGCGGGCCCCGTCGATTCGCCTGTCGGCATAGGGTCCCAGGGCTCCGTCCACTTCACCGGCCTGAACGAGCTCCGGCGGCACCGCCCCCTCCAGGTCGGTGTTCTGATGCCATAGCCACGAGGAGATGGCACTGTCCGGCATTCCCAGTTCTTCGTACCACTCGCCCCGCTTCAGGTACAGAGCCGAACGCAGGAAGGGACGGTCCGCGAGGCCGACGGAATCATACGCCAGGTCCTCGGCCGTTCGGTCCAGTGCGATCCGGTACTCGCCGCGAGAAGCGTCGGCGAGGGCGGACACGAGCCTGTGGGGACGCGCCTCGCCCGCTCCGGATTCCTGCCCAAGCGACTCGAGTCGGTTCAACCACTCGTCACGGACCTCCGGGTTCCCCCGTCGATCCGCCAGGAGCCCGAGAGCCGTGGCCGCGCGTGCCCTCAGCCGAGTGTCGATCCCGGCGCCGGACCACACGGCCTCCAGCGCTCGCTCACCTCGCTCCGCATTCTCGGGCGTGAATCCCTCAACCCCGAGCGCATATGGAATGACCGCCCACTCAGCGGCCTGGGTGGTGGTTTCCGGCGTTCTCATCCGGCCGTTCGCCGAGTCGAACGAGGCGAGCGCCTCAATGGTGAGGCCCTGGGCGGCCAGGCCCAGGCCCCGGTTGATGTACCCCTGCGCAGCGTAGTGGGGGCTCCCGAGATGGTCGGCCGCCTGCACCAGGAGCACTCCCAGCTCGGCCTGAGTGGAGGGGTTATCGATGTAGCGGGCCCAGCGGGAGTACAGGCCGAGAGTCTCGATCCGGACACCGACTACGGCCTGGCTGCGACGCTCTCGTGCAGCCTCCGGCTCGAATTTCTCCAGGTAACCCAGCCCCCAAACGTCGGGATAGTAGAGGTCCGACTCCTCCCGCGGTGCGTGAATCCTGCCCAGGTGCGCGAGGGCTGTCGCCGCCTCCTCCCTCTTCCCGGTTCGAATCAGGGCCTGGGTCAGATGTTCGACGGCGGGCACCAGGAACGAGTCGCGACGGACCGCGAGCCTGAACAGGGCGATCGCACTGTCGATGGAAACTCCCCACAAGGCACCCCGGTGGTACAATTCGTCAGCGTACAGCAGCGTTGCGTACGGATCCATCTGATATTCGGGTCGCTCCAGGATCGCCTCGTAGGCCCGAAGCTGATCTCGACCGTGAGGCTTCGCCCCCGCCTCTAGCAGCAGAGAGTCGAGCGGGCTGAGACTCGACAGGTCCATTCCCCGGATCTCCTCCAGGTCCTCATCAATCTCGCGGTCCGCCAGCCACCGGTGTGCCTCGGCCAACCGGAGGCGTGCGAGCGTGAACGAAGAGTCCACGGCCAGTGCCTCTTCGTAGAAGCCCGCCGCCGAGCTCCAGGCGCCCCGCTGCAAAGCCTGGTCGCCCAGAAAGAACGGACGAATTGCCTCCATCGGGTAGGCCGCTAGGCGGTCCACCTCTCCCGAGGTCACGATGAGGTCAGGAGCCAGTTTGTCGATTACGTGCATCGAAATCGTGACCGCCGCCTGCCGTGCCCACTCGTCTTCCGAATCGGCTCTCACCGACAACGTTCTCGTGCGCAAACCGCGGCGTGCGACGCGTTGAGGCGCTCCGTCCAGTCCGCGGGAACCAGCTCACCCCCACGCCGGTCGTAGAGCGAGCGAGCCGTCCGACTACTCGCCTTCGTGATTCCGGGCACGTCCTCCAGGTTGAGGTTCACGCGCCATCCTATTTCCCGAGCAAGATCGCTATCGCTCTCGTCCAACGCGCGGCACGGGAACACAGCCACATCGTGAAACTCGCTCTGCACCCCGAGCCGGGTCACGCCTGGACGACCCACGCCCCACCACACGAGAGCACCGATAGCCGCAGCCAGAAGGAACGCATGCCAGCGGGGCATCCGTATGGGTCGCCCTCGCGTGCGGAACGAGGCCAGGAATTCATCGGCCGTCATCCATCGTTCACCGGGCGCCACCGCCAGCGCCTTCTTCAGTGCCGGGCGCGCCGCCATCGGGATGCCACTCCAGTCACCCGTTTCGGGAGGCGCGGCGACCGGCCAACGCCTGCCCGAGATCGCCTCGTAGAGCACCAGACCAGCGGAATACAGGTCGGACCTGGGAGACACCTGCCCACCCCGGGCCTGTTCCGGCGACATGTAGGCGGGAGTGCCGGGTCCGCTGCCCTCCGCGGTCAGAGATTCGTCCGCCGGTTCCTCGACGTGGACGATTCCGAAGTCGGCCAGCAGAGCGCGCCCGTCGACGAGAAACACGTTCGACGGTTTGACGTCCCGGTGCACGATTCCCGCCTCGTGCATCCGACCGAGGGCCCTGAGAAGTCCACGGCCGAGGCGAAAGGCATCCCGACCGCTGAGAGGACCCTGCTCGAGTCGTTGCGCGAGGGTCCCGCCCTCGACCAGGTCCATCACATAGTACGACAGCCCGTCTCGCTGATCCGCGTCGTGGATGGAGACGACGTTCGGGTGGGAAAACGAGGCCATCGTACGGGCTTCCCGGAGGAAACGTGCCTCGCCCGTGGCGGTCGCCATGTCCGGGCGGAGCACCTTGACGGCCACGACGCGACCGAGGGACTGGTCGACGGCGCGGAAGACCGTGGCCATGCCTCCGGAGGCGATCTCGCCCTCGATTTCGTAGCGCGGTGCCAGGGCGTCGCGCAGCCGGTCGAGCAGGGATGTCATTGACGGTTCCCGGGGAAAGTCCGGCCGGGGCCAGGGCCGGTGCCTCATTAGCCCGTAAACATTAGATATCCCGCACCGGACGGGCAAGCTGCGAGCACCTGGAATCCACGTCGAACAAGGACGTCCGCTCGGCGGCACGACGTCGCGCAGCAGGTGCACAGCGTGTAGTTTCGTGGACGGAGAGCACCCGATCAGCCTTGAGAGAAGCCCGGCCGATGTCCATCCGATCCACCCTGAGAGCCTTCTTCACCACCGGTAAGGGCGTGGTACGCGGCCTGACCGAGGAAGACGCGGGCACCGATCCGTTTATCCTCTTCGACCGTTGGTTCAGGGAGGCTCGCGAGGCGGGCCTCTACCTTCCCGAAGCGATGGCCCTGGCCACGTCCACCGCGGACGGCAAACCGTCGGTACGCCAGGTACTTCTCAAGGCGGCGGACGACCGCGGCTTCGCCTTCTACACCAACTACGACAGTCGGAAGGGCCTCGAGATAGCGGAAAACCCGCGCGGGGCCCTTGCGATCCACTGGCCGATCCTGCAGAGGCAGGTCCGCATCAACGGTGCCGTCGAGAAGACGAGCACCGAAGAATCGCAGGCCTATTTCAACAGCCGGCCGCGCGGGAGTCGAATCGGAGCCTGGGCCTCGGATCAGAGTTCGGTCCTGACGAACCGAAAAGAGCTGGAGCGCAAGTTCAGGGAGACGCAGGAGCGGTTCTCGTCCGGGGACGTGCCGCTCCCCCCGTTCTGGGGAGGATACAGGGTCATCCCGGAAACGATCGAGTTCTGGCAGGGGCGGGCCAACCGCCTGCACGATCGCCTGCGCTTCACACGCGACGGTGACGGGTGGATCATAGACCGGCTCTACCCCTGACCGCCGGAGGCGATGAATCCGGCGAGTGACGTGTAGTTCGAGATGTAACCGGAGGCGGATTTCCGCCGTAGAGTAGTGTGCATACCCCTCGCCGGGACGGCTTCCGGCCGCCTCGCAATGATAGACTCGTGCTCCCCAGGGAGGGTATCGGTCATGCGTAGCACATGGATGGTTGTACCGGCGCTGGTGTTCGCCGCGGCCTGCGGCGGCGAGGCGGGCGGAGCGGTTGATTGGGCCGGGACGGTGGAGGACAGCGCGGGCGTGCAACTGGTGAAGAACTCCCTCACTCCGCTGTGGGGCGAGGGTGACGCCTGGGTCCTGGAAGAGGTGATGACGATCGGCGAGGCGGCAGGCGACCCGGACTACCAGTTCGGCCAGATCGCCGGGATCACCATTACCGCCGACGGCCAGATCGTGCTGGTGGATCAACAGGCCCAGCACCTCAAGGTGTTCGACCAGGCGGGGGCGTATGTACGAACGATCGGGCAGGCGGGCTCGGGTCCGGGCGAATTCGGCCCGGGGGTCGGTCCCGTTCTCATCGGACGCGGCGATACGCTGATCGTCCCCGACCTCGGAAACCAGCGAGTCAACATCCTGAAGTCCGACGGGTCGGAGCCCGCCGATTTCAGAATGAGCTTTGAACAGGGCATTCCCGCCCGCTGGGACATAACCGAGACCGGTGATCTGGTCTATCAGCTCAGGGCTTTGAATCTGCCGAATACCGAACAGCGCGAGACCCTCGATCTCATCGCCACGGTTTCCTATACGGGCGAGATCATGGACACGCTGCTGACTCCCGCGCGTGGCGAATCGTTCACGTTTGGCGACGACGGCCAACCGATTCGGATGATCTTCTCGCCCGAGCCCGTGTGGTCCATGGTAGGAGATGACGGACTGTGTTTCGCGGTAAACGACGTGTTCCGGCTGAGCATGTTCGACGCGCTCGGGAACCTGAGCCGGATCGTCAGCGTGCCCGTCGAGCGAAAACCCGTTACCGACGCGGACATCGAGTTCTTCATGGAGACGGTGGACCGTCTGCTGGAAGAGCAGGGCGTACCGCCGGCGCAGGCGGAGATCGTGAAGTCGACCTTCAACTTCGCCGAGTTCTTTCCGGCTTTCCTCCAGATGATGCCGGGCCCTGACGGCAGCCTGTGGGTGCAGCGTGTGCAGGAGCCGACCGGTATGACGGCGGAGGAGCGCGAGACCTGGAACCCGCTGCTCGACCTGGGCGCGACGGAGTGGGACATCCTGGACGCCGAGGGTCGCTACCTGGGTATGCTCGACGTGCCGCACCGATTCCAGCCGGTCACGTTCGAAGGCGACCTGGTGTATGGAATCTGGCGCGATGAGTTCGACGTACAGTATGTGCGGGTCATGAGAGTCGTGGGCCTCGAGGCGACCGCATAACGCATCGCACGGGCCATTCAAGTCATCAGATGAGGACGTGATGAGAAAGACATATGCGTGGATCGGCGCCGTGATCTTCGCGGCAGCCTGCGGAGGAGGAACCGAGGGCGGGGCCGAGTGGTCCGGCACCGTCGAAGACAGCGCCGGAGTACGAATCGTTCGCAACTCGCCGCAGCCGATCTGGGGCGAGGGCCAGGCGTGGGGTTTCGAGGAGGTCCTGAGCATTGGTGAAGCCGCGGGCGATCCCGACTACCAGTTCGGGCAGATCGCGGGACTCGATGCCACGTCCGACGGGCGAATCCTCGTGCTGGACAACCAGGCCCAGCACGTGAAGGTGTTCTCGGCCGACGGCGTGTTCGAGCGGACGGTGGGAAAAGCCGGATCAGGGCCGGGCGAGTTCGGCCCGGGCGCCGCGGTGCTCATGGTTGGAGCCGCCGACACCGTGATCGTTCCCGATGCCGGAAACCAGCGCGTCAACGTGATCCTCCTGGGCGAGGGAGAGAGCACGAGCTTTCCTCTCAGCTTCGAGGAAGGCATCCCCATGCGCTGGCAGATGTCGAACTCGGGCATCCTGGCCGTGCAGCGAAGGGCTCTGAACCTGCCGAACCAGGACGCGGTGGACGTGGACCTCATCGCCCGGCAGGCGTATGACGGCACCATCGTGGACACGCTTCTCACGCCTCCGCGCGGAGAGACGTTCTCGTTTGGCGGTGGATTGCCCGAGTTCCATTTCTTCGCGCCGGAACCGATGTGGACCCTGCTGACCGACGGCACTTTCGTGTACGCGATGAACAGCGACTACCGAATCAACGTGACCGGGCCGGACGGAAGCGTGACCAGGGTCATCACCATGCCCGGCGAGCCGATCGCCGTCTCCGAGCAGGACAAGGAGATCATCACGGGAATGATCATGGGGCTGATGGAGGAGCAGGGAGTCCCGCCGCAGGCGCTTGACGGTATCCGGCAGGGCATCAGCTACGAGGATGTCTTTCCGGCTTTCACTCAGATGCGGAATGGCCCCGAGCAGAGCCTGTGGGTACAGCGGATCAGTGTCCCGAGCGACATGACCGAGGACGAGCAGGAGAACTGGAACCCGCTGCTCGACCAGGGATCGGACGAGTGGGACGTGTTCGACTCCGACGGCCGCTTCATGGGCTTCGTGACAATGCCCGAGCGGTTCACTCCATTCGCGCTCAAAGGCGACCTGTTCTATGGAGTGTGGCGCGACGAGTTCGAGGTCCAGTACGTGAAGGTGTACCGAATTACGGGCTTGTAGACTCGTAGACGGACCATCGGACGTTTCCTCGGAAACGTCTCTGTCTGACGCCCCTCACCGATCCGGTAGAGGGGCGTCGGCGTTTCCAGTTCCCTCGCGAATCCGCGCGATCACCGCAGCCGCGTACTCGATCCCGGCCGGCGTACGCGAGCCGTGCCAGCTCAACATCTCGCCGTCCACGATGTGGAAGATCTCCGGGGCCAGGCCCGTCTGGCGGCTCACTTCGGCGATGTGATGTTCCTGGAACGGAAACGGTTCGGTGGAAAGAAGCACGGCGTGCAGACCGGCAGCTGCCAGATCACGAGCCTCCACCACCGGGTAGCGCTTCGGCCGATCGGCGAAAGCGTTGCGGCCTCCCGCCAACCGGAGCAGGTCGCTGATGAAGGTGTCGCCGCTTACGCTCATCAGGGGCTCGCGCCAGATCAGATAGGCGTAGCGGACGGCGGGTTTGCCCTCTGCCTCCTCCCGGACACGCCGGGCGGCCTTCTCGATGGCACGCGCGATGTCTTCCGCTTCGTGCGGGCGCTCCACGGCCTCGCCGATCGAACGCACCATCCCCGCTGTCTCGACCGCCGTCTTCGGGAAGCTTACGTGACAGACGAGGCCCGCGGCCTGGAGGGCCTCGGCATCCTCGAGCCGGTTCTCCTCCTCGTTCAGGAGGACGAGGTCGGGGGCGAGCTCGGCGATGCGCTCGATCTTCGGAGTCTTGGTGCCGCCCACCTTCTCGATCTCCCGCACGCCATCGGCCGGGTGGATGCAGAATTTCGTCACTCCGACCAGGGAGTCGCCGAGCCCGAGGTCGAACACCAGCTCGGTGAGGCTGGGACACAGGGATACGATGCGCATGCCCTACCCTACCCGACCGATGCGAAACGGGCCAGCGCCCCATGAGGCGCCGGCCCGCTTTGCACTGGCCGAGTATTCTCGATCCCCCGGCAGGTATCGGCGGCGGAAGTCAGTGCGAGCCTGCTCCCACGCCGACCCAGGGATCGGGCTGCGGCGTGTCCGCCGTGTGGACCGGCAGCACGGGATAGTCCACTTCGGGCTGATCGCCGGTCAACGAGTGCAGGAAGCTCGTGATCTGCACAAGCTCCTCGGGAGTGAAGTCCTTGCCGAGCTGCGCGGCGCCCATCACCGCAACGGATTCACCGAGCTCCCACACCTTGCCGGTGTGGAAATAGGGAGCGGTGAGTTCCACGTTCCGCAGCACCGGGACCTTGAACGCGTACTCGTCGGTCGCGTCCCCCGTCACGTTGAACCGGCCCCGGTCCTCGGGGGGCAGAAGCTCGACGCCAGGATTCCGAACCGCGCCGAAGCGCTGATAGCTGGTTCCGCCCAGCAGGATGCCGCCGTGACACGCCGTGCAACCGGAATCCATGAACAGGGCGAGACCCGCCTCCTCATCTTCGGTCAGCGCCGCCGCCTCACCGCCCAGGTACCGGTCGAATGGCGAGTTCGGTGTGATGAGCGTCGCTTCGAAGGCCTCGATGGCGCGCGCCATGTTCTCGAACGTCACCGGGTCTGCGTCATCCGGGAACGCTTCGTCGAACATCGCCACGTAGTCGGGAATCGACTTCAGGGTGGCGACGGTGCGCTCCGGCGTGCTGCTCATCTCGACCGCGGCCTGTACGGGACCCTGCGCCTGTTCCATCAGGTCCGCGGCCCGGCCGTCCCAGAACTGGGCCAGGTTGTATACGGAGTTGAGCACCGTGGGAGCGTTGCGGGGCCCGGCCTGCCACCCGTGTCCGATGGAGGTCTCCATCAGGTCCACGCCGCCGAGTCCCAGGTTGTGACACGTGTTGCAGCTGATCAGCCAGCTCTGTGACAGACGCGGCTCGAAGTACAGCTTCTTGCCGAGCTCCACCTTTACCGGCGTGATCGGGTTCTCCTCGAGCTCGGGAGGCAAATCGGGTACCACCTCGAACAAGACCTGCGCTCGCTGCATGAGCGGGCTCGCGGGCTCGGCCGGGGTGACGGTGTCGGTGTCCGATGTGGCCTCAGCGGCCGTGTCGCCGGCAAGCGTGCACGCCCAGCCGAGGGCCGCCACAGCGGCCAGAATGGCCAGGTATCGCGGTCTCACGGTATCCCCCTGTGTTGCGTCCGTTTCTTGCTCCGAGTGCGAAGGTCGATCAGTAAATTCGCTACAGCATCCGTGCCACGTGCCCGGGTGGCCGGATTGGCGCCCCGCATGATCCTGCAACAGCTTAGCGTGACGCGAATTGGGGGGCATTGGGACGCACATACCCCAGCTGGCAGGGGTGCGGGCCCCGGAGACGGGGGGCGTTTTCGGTTCGAGTGCGTCACATCGTCCCGCAGAGATCGAAGACCTGCAGGAGGCTGCGTGTACATTAAGCAGACGCCAAACACGAGGCCCGGCAAATGCTGATGTACTCGACGTGCATATTCTGTAACCAGTCGCTCGGCACCAACGAGGCGATCGAGATCTTTCCCATCGGGAGGCGCATCTCGTTCGACGCGGCCATGGGCCGCCTGTGGGTCATCTGTCGCAAGTGCGAGCGCTGGAACCTCTCGCCCCTCGAGATTCGCTGGGAGGTCATCGAGGAGTGCGAGCGGCTGTTCCGCGACACCCGCCTTCGGGTCACGACCGACAACATCGGGATGGCCAAGTTGCCGGAGGGACTCGAGCTCGTCCGGCTCGGCAAGCCCATGCGGGACGAATTCGCCGCCTGGCGCTACGGAGACCAGTTCGGCCGGCGCCGGCAACGCTCGATCGCCTATACGGCAGCCGGCGCCGGGGCGGTCGGGCTCGTCCTGGTGGGGGGAGCCGTAATCGGGGTCTCGATGGGCGGCGCGTGGTACGGATATTCGCAGATCATCAGAGGGATCATGAACGAGCGAATCGCCTCGCGGCTCCGTCACCCGGATACCGATGAGAAGATCAAGGTGCAGCTCAAGCACCTCGAGAAGTCGCGTTTCGTTCCAACGGGCGTTCCCGGAGAATGGGAACTCCACGTCCAGTACGCCCGCGGCTGGAGCAGCGGGCTCAGCACGGGCGGAGGAGAGACCCTGGTGTACCAGGGCGAGGACGCGATGGAGGTGGCCGGGAAGCTGATGGCCCGGGCCAACCGCTCGGGCGGCAACAAGCAAACGATCAACCAGGCGGTGAAGCGCATCGAGAGCGTCGGAGATCCCGAGTCTTTCCTTGACGAAGCGGTTCGTGAATCCGAGCGCCTGCGCCGCGAGAAAGCCGGCGACAACCCGAAGAAGCTGGCCAAAGCCACGGCGGGGTCGCTGGCGAAGTTGCCCAAGGACATCCGGCTCGCGATCGAGATGGCCACGCACGAGGAATCGGAGCGCCGGGCCATGGAGGGCGAACTGGAGATCCTGGAGTCGGCCTGGAAGCGCGCGGAGGAGATTGCAGGGATCGCGGACAGCCTTCTGTTACCCGCGGAAGTCGACGAATTCGTCACTTCCGAGAAGGAACGCGTGTCCTCGGAGCCGAAGATCATCGTCCCGGCGGGCGCCGGGATGTCGGCGCCGGGCGAAAGCGTTCGCGATCCAGAGCCGGATGACGATGGAGGCAAGGCCGTTTGAGCGAAATCGAGATCCGCCCCATCCTCCCGGAGGACGACCCCGTCGTCGAGCGTGTGCTGCGAGAGGTCCTGACGGAGTTCGGCGCGACGGGAGACGGTTTCTCCGACCAGGATGCGGAACTCGGGGCCATGTCGTCGGCCTACGGTGAGCCGAACGCCGCGTACTTCGTGGCCGTGGTCGACGGCAGAATCGTCGGAGGCGCCGGAATCGGACCCCTTCCGCGGGCGAAGCCCCACACGTGTGAGCTCAGAAAGATGTACCTTCTCGAAGCCGCACGGGGGCTCGGTCTCGGCCGCCGAATGCTCGAGACGTGTCTCGAGGCCGCGCGCCATCTGGGCTACAGGGAATGCTACCTCGAGACACTGGCGCAGATGGATCGAGCGCGAGACCTTTACGAGCGATTCGGCTTCCTCCCCCTGGAGGCACCCATGGGTGACACCGGACATTTCGGCTGCAACCGGTGGTACGCGCTGAGCCTGTGAGACAAGCACGCAGGGAAGACCGAGCCCGCCCGTCCCACGCCCGAGCATCTCGAAGACACGGTCCTCCCTTCCGGCGAACACAAACTGGTCATGGACCGACGGGCGATGAGCACCCGGGTGTCCGTCGCGGCGATCCATCACTCGCGGCACTTGCTGGAGGATGCGGCAGGCCGGGCTTTTGAAGAGATGGATCGACTGATCGGCCTCCTGAGCCGATTCGATTCGACCTCGGCGGTGAGCGTGCTCAACGCCGAGGGACGGCTCTCCGGCCCACCCCCCGAGCTGGTGGCCCTCCTCGAGCGCTCCGCGACGGTCTTCGAAGTTTCGGGTGGAGCGTTCGACGTGACCGTTCAACCCCTGGTGGATCTCCTGCATCGGTCCCCATCCCTGGCCGACGGCGAGCCGGTGGACTCGGTCGCGTGGCGCGAAGCCCTAGAGAGGGTCGGCGCGGACGCCGTGAGGGTCTCCGCGGGTCACGTGTCGCTGGACCGGGACGGAATGGGTGTCACGCTGGACGGAATCGCGAAGGGCTACATCGTGGACGCGATGGCCGCGGTCCTCGAGGCACACGGCATCGACCGGTTCCTGATCGACGCGGGGGGCGACATCCGGGCATCCGGTCTGCGCGAGGACGATCAGGGCTGGATGATCGCGGTCCGCGACCCCCGCCACGGGGGCATTCTACCCGCGCGACTCAGGCTCACGGACGGCGCTGTCGCCACATCCGGCGGCTACGAGGCACGGTACGACCCGGACGGCTCGTGGCACCACATCGTGAGTTCGCGCTCGGGCCGATCGCCGACTGACGCGCTGAGCGTCACGGTAGCCGGGCCGAACGTATACGCTTCCGACGCGCTGGCCACGGCCGCGCTCCTGATGTCCCCGCGGGAGGGAGTGCGCTTCATCGACTCCCTTCCCGGATTCGAGTGCATGGTGATCGATGCCGGAGGGCGCGCGGCGCTCTCGTCCGGCTGGACCGAACTGACCATCACTTCCCACGAGGAAGGTGTGAGATGAGATCGGATTACTCGCGGCTCCAGGTGACGGCCCTGGTGGCCCTGCGTTTCGCCATCGGGTGGCACTTCTTCTACGAGGGCGTGTCCAAGGCCGCGAACGCGTATTGGACATCCGCGGGCTACCTGGACCAGTCGCAGGGCTTCCTGTCCGAGTGGTTTATGGACATGGCGTCCAACCCGAGCACGCTGGCCCTGGTGGACTTCATGAACGTCTGGGGACTCATCCTGGTCGGCCTCGGCCTGATGCTCGGCGGCCTCACCCGGACGGCCACCTTCTTCGGAATCGTCATGCTGGCGCTGTACTACCTGGCGACGCCTCCCTGGCCCGGGTTCGTGTACTCGATCCCGGCCGAGGGCGCCTACATGATCATCAACAAGACCTTGATCGAGCTGTGTGCGTTGTTCGTGACCCTGCTCTTCCCGACGGGGCACATCATAGGCCTGGATCGCCTTCTGCGCCTGGCCCGCAACCGCGGAACCGCGGGTCGGCCCAGGACACCCAGGCGTGACGCCCACTCGGAATCGCACGGAGGACGAACGATGAGTGACGAGATTCGAAACGGCGACGACGAGGTCTTCGACGACGCCAAGGCACCGGTGGAAGATCAGCCGATGGACGAGCCGCTCGACGAGGCGGCCGATGCCACGGAGCCGGAGTACACGGACCCTGTGGAGAGTGACGAGCCACCCGCCGACGAGCCCCCGGTAGTGGATCCGCCAGCGGACGCTCCGGCCGCGGCGGCAGGCTCTGGTGGGATGGGACGCCGTGACGTGCTCAAGGCCCTGGCCACGGTCCCCGTCCTGGGGGCGCTGGGCTACACGGCCCTGCACCGGAAGGGGCTGGCCAAGGAGGAGCGGGCGCGCCTGCTGGCCGAACTGGGAATCGAGGACGAGGGCGCGGCGGTGTTCTCCGAACTTGAGACCATGACCCACCCCGACACGATCCGGATCGGGATCGTCGGGTACGGTGGCGAGGGCGCTTCGCTCGTTCGCAGCCTCGGCTTCGCGCATCCCGACTGGATCCAGGCGCGCCGCGAGGCCAGGATCGAGAACCCGCGTGACACGTGGCTCGACGAGTGGCTGGAGCAGGAGAATTTGAACCTCGAGCTGACGGCGGTGTGCGATGTGTTCGACGTGCGGGCCGCGGCCGCGATTGCTGCCTCGACGCAGCCGATCCGCCCGGGCGGTGACACGCGACAACTGAAGCCCGCCAAGCGATACCGGCACTACGAGGAGCTGTGCAACGCGCCTGACGTGGACGCGGTCATCATCGCGACGCCGGATCACTGGCATTCCCGGATCACGGTGGCCGCCGCCCAGGCCGGCAAGCACGTGTACTGCGAGAAGTGCATGACCCGCACCGAAGAAGAGGTGTGGCCGATGGCGGACGCGGTGAAGAGTTCCGGAATCGTGTTCCAGCTCGGACACCAGAACCGCCAGATGGAGAGTCACGAGAAGGCACGCGAGGTGATCGAGAAGGGTATCCTCGGCCCGATCACACTCGTCGAGACGACCACCAACCGGAACGATCCGTGGGGCGCGTGGGTGTGGGACATTCACGAGCAGGGAAATCCGCGCACGATCGACTGGGAGCTGTTCCAGGAAGCCGCCCCCAACAAGGTGCCGTTCAGCCTCGAGCGGTTCTTCCGGTGGCGCTGCTGGTACGACTACGGGACCGGACTGGCGGGCGATCTTCTGTCACACGAGTACGATGCGATCAACCAGATCCTGAACCTCGGGATCCCTCACTCGGCCACCGCGTCGGGCGGCATCTATTTCTTCAAGGATGGCCGCGACGTACCCGACGTGTGGCAGGCGGTGTTCGAGTATCCGGACCGCGACATGACCCTCGTCTACAGCTCGACGCTGGCGAACGGGCGCGATCGCGGGATCGTGATGATGGGCCACGACGCCTCGATGGAAGTCGGCACCCGGCTCAAGGTCACGGCCGACGGCTCGTCCACCCGGTACAAGGACATGCTCGAGGATGGGACGGTGAAGAGGGATCGCCCGATGCTCACCTACCAGAGCGGATTCAAGGGCGTGGACGCGGTCACGACACCGACGCAGGAGTACTTCGCGAGCCGCGGGCTCCTGTTCACCTACCGGGGCGGAAAGCGCGTCAGCACATACTACCTGCACCTGCGCGAGTGGTTGAACGCGATCCGCTACGGTGGCGACACCAGCTGCAACATCGATCGCGGGATCGAGGAAGCCATCACCTGCCACATGGCCACCAAGTCGTACCTGGAAGGCCGGCGCGTGACGTGGGATCCGTTCCAGCGCAAGATCGTCTGAGCGCCGCATGAGCCAGGCATCGACAATCCCGCCGGCCGGAATGGCCGGCGGCGGGGCCAGGGGCCGCAAGATCCAGCTCGGCGCGATGATGTTCCTGCAGTACGCCATCTGGGGCGCGTGGGCCCCCGTACTCGCCTCGCACCTGTTCGACAACCTCGGTTTCACGGGCGTTCAGGCAGGTTGGATCTTCGCCCTGTTGCCGCTGGCGACGATCATCGCCCCGATCGTCGGTGGACAGGTGGCCGACCGGTACTTCTCGACCGAGCGGGTCATCGGATTCCTGGCGTTCACGGGCGGCGCTCTCATGATCGTCGTCGCCCGTACCACGAACTTCGACGCGATGTTCGTGCTGATGCTGGTGTATTGCCTCCTGTACGCGCCGACGCTGGCCCTGACGAACTCCATCGCCATGGCCAACATGGACGACTCCGAGAAGGAATTCGGAGCCATCCGCGTGTGGGGGACCCTGGGCTGGATCGCCGCCGGCTGGATGCTCACCGGGTGGCGCTGGTTCGGCGAGAGCGACGTGCTCCCGGCCATGCAGGGCGACATGCTGTTCCTGGCCGGGATCCTGTCGATCGTGATGGGCCTGCAGTCGTTCCTGCTGCCGCACACGCCGCCCCAGAAGGAAGGCGTCAGCCCCTGGGCGTTCCTCGAGTCGGTGAAGATGCTGAAGGTGAAGGACTTCGCCGTCTTCGTCGGGATCACGTTCGTGGTCGCCACCGAGCTCGAGTTCTACTACATCCTCACGGCGCCTTTTCTGCAATCCGCGGCCATCGGGATCTCGGAGACGAAAAGAAGTACGGCATGCGCAAGACGCTGGCGATCGGTGTCATCGCGTGGCCGATCCGATACATCATCTTCGCGATCGGCAGCCCGGCGTGGCTGGTCATCGCGTCGCTGATGCTGCACGGCTTCTGCTACGTGTTCTTCTTCGTGGCAGCCTTCATCTACGTGGACAAGGTGGCGCCCCCGGATATCCGGGCCTCCGCCCAGAGCCTGATCGCCATCATCGCGCTCGGCATGGGACGATTCCTGGGCAGCCTGTTCGCCGGCGGTGTCCGCGACTTCTTCACCGTAGATGGCGTCACGAACTGGACGAACGTGTTCCTGGTGCCCTGCGCGCTGACCATCGTCTGCGCGGTGGCGTTCCTGTTGTTCTTCCGCGAGGAATCGGGCCCGGCACCGGGCTAGGCCTGAACGAGAAAGCGAGTTGTGTCGAATGAGTCGAGATAGACTGGGAGTCGGATTCGTCGGCGCCGGCTTCAACGCGCAGTTCCACATCCGTTCCTGGGTAGGGGTCCGGGGCGCGGATGTCCTGGGCATAGTCTCCAGGGACCGGGCGGAAGACGCCGCGGCCCTGGCGCGGTCGCTCGGGGTCGGCGAAGCGCAGGCGTACGCTACGATCACCGACATGGTAGCGGACCCGGCGATCGACGCCATCTGGATCTGCGCGCCGAACTTCACGCGCCTCGAAGTGATGGAGGAGATCGTCGAGGCCATCGAATCGGGTAAGGGCGAACTGGTGGGGGTGGCGTGCGAGAAGCCGCTCGGCCGCAACGCCGCCGAGGCCCGGCGCATGCTGGAACTGGTCGAGAGCGCGGGGCTGCTGCACGGCTACCTGGAAAACCAGCTGTTCACGCCGGGAGTCGTTCGCGGTCATGATATCGTGTGGTCGCGCGGGGCGGCGCTGACCGGACCTCCCTACCTGGCGCGGTCGGCCGAGGAGCACAGCGGACCGCACATGCCGTGGTTCTGGGACGGCGAGCTCCAGGGCGGTGGTGTGCTGAACGACATGATGTGCCACTCGGTCGAGGTAGCCCGCTTCCTCCTGACACCACCGGGGGCGCCACGCGACGTGCTCACGCCGGTCAAGGTGACGGCTCACACCAACTGCCTGAAGTGGCAGCGTCCACGCTACGAGGCGCAGCTGGCCGACATGAGTGACGGCAAGCTGGACTACGCCAATCGACCGGCCGAGGACTACGCTCGCGGGGTGGTGGAATACCGCGCGGCCGACGGCAGCCCGCGCATCGTCGAGGTGAGCACCTCCTGGTGCTACGTGGGAGCCGGACTTCGGCTCAGCATGGAGCTTCTGGGCCCCGAGTACGCCATGGAGATCAACTCCCTGGACCCGGGTCTCAAGGTGTTCCTGAGCCGGGAGGTGACCGGAGACACCGGCGAGGACCTGGTCGAAAAGCAGAACGCCGAGACCGGGGTGATGCCGATCGTGGCGGACGAAGAGTCGGAGTACGGCTACACGGGCGAGAACCGGCACATGGTCGAAGCGTTTCGGGCCGGCCGCATGCCGGACGAGACGTTCGCCGATGGCGTGGCCGTGACCGAGCTCCTCATGACGGCCTACATGAGCGCCGAACAGGAGCGTACGATCCCCTTCCCGCCGCCCGACCTGGAGACATTCGTCCCGGCCGTAGCGCGCGGTGAATGGAATCCCGGGAGAGATCGATGAACGCGAAGATAATTGTCATGCTGGTGGCATTGGCCGCCGCGGGACTCGGAGTGATGGTGTACACGCAGGATCAGACCACCGAGGCCACGGCCGAGAATGCAACGCCGGAAGCACAGGAGGAGGCAGCAGTGGCGCTGGTACCCGAGGGGCCGGTGGCCCGCATCACGGAAGAAGAACTTGCCGACGGCTTCGTTCCCCTGATTGGTGAGTGGGAGAACGGCGGATTCCACAAGCACGGGTGGAACCACTACGGACCCGGATGGTTCACGCTCGATCACGAGACCGGCATCCTGGCCTCGCACGGCGGCATGGGCCTGATGTGGTACTCCGCCGAGATGCTGGGCGACTTCGTGCTGCGGCTCGAGTTCAACACGTCGGTGCCCGACTCCAATTCGGGGATCTTCCTGCGCGTGCCGGAGATGGTCACGAGCGACGAGTACATCTATCACAGCTTCGAGATTCAGATTCACGCCACGGCTCCCGAGGCGATCCACCGCACCGGGGCCGTCTACGACGCCGAGGCCCCGATCGAGGACCGGGCGAAGGCGCCCGGCGAGTGGAACGACATGGAGATCTCGTTCATGGGCGACCGGATCACGGTCTCGCTGAACGGGGCGCTGGTGACCGACTGGGTGGCCGAGCCGCGCGGCAAGATCAGGGACTTCGCTTCCCGGGGCTACATCGGACTGCAAAACCACGATTGGGAGACCAGCGTCTACTTCAGGAACATCAGGGTGAAGAAGCTGGACTGACCGTCAGCTTGCCGCGGCCCGGGTCACCCCCGGGTCGACGGCAGCACGCCGCGCACGTGCGACGTCAGATACGCGGTGCTGAGCGCCCGTCCGCCGACGTACGAGACGAACGCCGCCGTGACTCCCACCCACCCGATCCACCAGCCACCGACTGCAAACAGGGCCGCGATCGCGCTCACCTCGATCCCGGTGGCGACGGTGATGGGTCGTGTGACCCGCGACTGCATGAGGATGGCCCGCTGGAAGGACAACAGCACGGACAGGGCCGGCAGAATCACCAGGATCCGTGTGGGTGTGATCGCGTAGGCCGCCAGCTCCGTCGAAAGCCCGGAGATGGTGATGAACCACACATCGGCCAGCGGGGTGAAGGCCACTGCCGCCAGACCGGCCGTGGCGGCCAGTCCCAGGACCGCCCCGAAGCGCGCCAGTTCCGGGAAGTGTTCGTTGTCTCGACCCAGCAGGGCGATCGCCGCGTCCTGGAAGCTGAGTCCCAGCGCTCTGAAGATGAAGGAAAGGGCGTGGACCACCGGGAATACGGCCAGCGATTCGACTGGCGATGCAGCCCGGCCCATGAAGAACGTGAGCATCGGGTGCACCATCAGCCCGATGACGGACGTGAGAAGAAGCGGGAAGTAGAAGTGTGAAATGCGTCGGTATCCGAGTAGCGGCGCGCTGGCGTCCACTCGATCCGGCCCGGCGAGCAGCTCCCGGATGGCGCCCGACGCCATCCAGCGGGCCGCGATCGCCTCGGTCACCACGGCGGCGGAGAGGGAGGCGGCCCCAACCCACGCTCCGGGGATGTCGGTCACCAGGACCAGGATCACGGCCGTGGCCGACATCGAGGCCAGGCGAATCAGTGTGCCCGTCGCCACCAGGCGCGTGCGGCCGGAGCGGATCAACACACCCTGCACGAAACGACGCATCCCGATGGCCGCGGGCCACGGGAGGAACAGCCACAACGCACCGTACGTCAGGTCGGCGACCTCGGCCGGCAGACCGATCAGCGTGCGCATCACGAAGTCGAACACCGGCGGGATCAAAGCCACCAGGAGCATCAGGGTCGAGCCGATGTTCAGGGCGTTCGCGAAGTTCCGCAGCTTGCGGTAGCTGCCGGCGTCTTCGACCAGGGCGGTCGAAGCGCTCATCAGCATGATGACCGGGGCCTCGATCAGGATGGCGAAGGCGAAGGCCACGCCGTGCGCGGCGAGGTTGTACTTGGGATCCGGCAGCCGCGCGATCACGGCCGCCAGGAATGGTCCTTCGGCCGCCATCATGAGCCAGGTAGCGGCCAGCGGCGCCCAGAATCGGAAGATGTAGCGGTTCGAGAGCCGCCCGGACTCAGGAGTATTCAGGCGTCAGCTTCTCCCGCACCCGCTCGAGCAGGGCCTTCGTGAGGCGAATGCCCTCCGGCTCGGGCAGGCGGTTCCCCTCGTATTCGATCCCGATCCAGCCGCGGTACCCCGAATCGAGGACGATCCGGAGTAGCTGTTCGTAGTCCAGGTTCACTTCCTCTCCCGCCGCGTCGAAGTCGTTCGTCTTGGCGGAAACCGCCCGGGCGTACGGCATCAGCTGCTCGACACCCCTGTAGTTGTCGTAGCGCTCGCTCTCGCTGATCCGGAAGTTGCCGAAGTCCGGCAGCGTACCGAGGCGCGGGTGGTCCCCGGCCTCGATGACCGAGGAGAGCCAGCGTCCGTTGCTGGACAGTCCACCGTGGTTCTCCACGATGACGTTGATGCCGTAGCCCGCCCCGAACGTGGCCAGCCGATGAAGTCCGTCGGCGGCCAGGTCTCGCTGTTCATCCCAGATTCCCTCGCTCGCCGCATTCACCCGGATCGAGTGACACCCCAGCAGACTGGCGGCCTCGACCCATCGGTAGTGATTCTCGACCGCCGTCGTGCGGGCCGAGTCATCCGGATCACCCAGTCGCCCTTCGCCGTCGCACATGATCAGCAGGCTCTTCACGCCCTCGGACTCACAGCGGTCCTTCAGGGTGAGCAGGTAGCCCTGGTCCTCGGCCCTGTCCTTGAAGAACGAGTTCACGTACTCGACCGCATCGATCCCGTACTCGCGCCGCGCCATGCGAGGAAAGTCGAGATTGTCCAACTCACCATCGTACAGCGCCTTGTGCAGAGACCATTGGGCCAGAGAAATCCCGAACAGGGGCTCAGGGCCTGCGGGGCCCGCCGGGCCAGCGCCGGAAGCCGGGCTCGCCCTGAGACCTGCGCCGGCCGAAGGCTGAGCGATACGCCCCAGGACCAGGCCAGCGGCGCCGGCTGTCATCTGCCTCACGAAGCGACGTCTGTCCAAAGCCGAAGGAAGTGGCCCCTGCCTGCCCATTGCTTCTCCTTGCCGGGGGGTGTCCCGGCCGCGAGAATCCTGCACGGTACCCGATGGTGCCCTGAAACTACTGCTTCACACGCTTGGACACAGCGTCCGATTTCGATGGAGTCTCGACCGATGCTGATGGTTCTTCAGACGACCGCCGACGCAGGCTGGATCGCGACCGCCCGATCATGGCTCGCAGCACGCCCTGAACTCGAGACGGTCGTCGGAATCGTGGTCCTGCTTACCGTGGCCTGGATCGCGAACTTCGTGGCCCGCCGTTACCTGGTCCGACTCGTCGAGCGCCTCACCGCGAAATCCGCCATCGACTGGGACAACGTGGTGGCCCACCACGGGGTGTTTCGGCGCCTGGCCCACCTGATTCCGCTGGCGATCGTCTACTACGGGATCGACCTCGTTCCCAACGTCCCGCCCGGCGTATACGACACGATCGAGAGCATCGCCGTGGTCCTGATGGTGTGGACCGTGATGCGCTCGGCGGACGGACTCCTGAACGCGGTCGGCCAGATCTACGACGGGCTCGCGATAGCGAAGGACCGCCCCATCCGCGGATTCCTGCAGCTATTCAAGATCTTCATGTACGTGCTGGGCGCGATCCTGATCGTGGCCATCGCCATCGGCCAGTCGCCCCTGGTGCTGCTGGGCGGATTCGGGGCCATGACCGCGGTCCTGATGCTGGTGTTCAAGGACACGATCCTGTCGGTGGTGGCCAGCATACAGATCGCCAGCAACGACATGATCCGCATCGGCGACTGGGTCGAGATGCCGAGATTCGGTGCGGACGGAGACGTCATTGAAATCGCCCTCCACACGGTGAAGATCCAGAACTGGGACAAGACGGTCACCACCATTCCCACCCATGCGTTCAGCAGCGACTGGTTCCGGAACTGGCGCTACATGTCCGAGTCGGGCGGGCGCA